>JABLXX010000008.1 GCA_013177825.1 Syntrophaceae bacterium | reverse complement strand
GCCACGGCTACGTCAAGGGGCCCGCCGTGGAGCGCCTGTACCGGGACGCCCGCTTCGCCGAGCTCGCCTACGGCACCTCGGAGATGCAGCGCGCCTTCATCGCCCGGGACAGCCTGAACCGCTACAAGCCTGCCTGAAAAAAGCAGGAAGCGATTCACGCATCGCTTAAATCCGGGAACAAACAGGCGGATGGTTTTTCTTCCCTCCTTTTCCGTCCGCCTGTTCCCGGACCCCCCCCGGAGGGTCGCCGGCACGGAATGGCCCGGGGAAAATGTAAGACAGAGGAAAGAGAGAAACGTTTCTGGAATGAGAAGGGCAGCAGAAGGGAAACTGAACGATCGGATTTTTATTACGGGACATACGGTTTATCCGGGTTACATCGTCAAAGGGAGCAAGCGGAGCGTCATGATCGAAGCGGGATTGAACATCCTGGGGCCTTCCTATCTCCGCCAGGCGTCTGAGTTTCTCGGTAGCCCGGACTCCCTGGACAGCCTCTTCGTCACCCATGGCCACTACGAGCACATGGGAGCCCTGCCGTTTCTGAAACGGTCGATTCCCGGACTGGAGCTCAGGGCGCATGAATCGACGGGGCGCCTGCTGGAGAATGAGAAAACCCTGAAGGTAATGAACTTCCTGAGCGACCAGACCGCGCAATACTTCGACGACATCGAAGTGAAAGACGAGGGTGTCGAAGAAACTCGGATCGGCCCCGTGGAGTTTGCCGATCCGCTCCGGGAAGGGGATGCGGTCGATCTGGGGGACTGCACCTGCGAAGTCTTCTCCACGCCCGGCCACACCCGGGACCACCTCTCGTATTTTCTCAGGGAACAAGGTATCCTCTTTCCCGGAGAGGCTCTGGGAAATCCGATCATGGAACGGGAAGACCTCAACAAAGTCGAGTTCCTGACATCGTTTCCGGATTACGTGAGCTCCATCGAAAAACTGAGGTCGCTCGGTTCCTCCGTGAAGGTGATCGCCATGTCCCATCTCTATTATTACACCGATGATGACGTGCCGCGCTTCATGGACATGGCCCTCCGGGACGCCCACGCCTACCG
Source organism: Syntrophaceae bacterium (assembly GCA_013177825.1). Taxonomy (NCBI): domain Bacteria; kingdom Pseudomonadati; phylum Thermodesulfobacteriota; class Syntrophia; order Syntrophales; family Syntrophaceae; species Syntrophaceae bacterium. The sequence goes on along the minus strand of JABLXX010000008.1, from coordinate 208,645 downwards.
GGACCTGATCGACTCGTACCTGGACATGGAAAACGGCGATATCGAACGGGCGGCCGCAACGATGGCGCGGGTCGAATACGACGAGAAGAAATCCGTCTACCAGGAGAGAAACGCCTACGTGACGAACCTGACGGCGCAAGTGAAGGCCGTCGCGGCCATGAGGGAAAGGATCGACAACTGATCGGATGGCTCGCTTCCGGGAAGCGTTGCCCGAGGACGATCCGGTGTTCATTGTGACCCGATTCAGCAACGGATGGAAGAATTGAAGGAACGACATGGACGTCGATAGAGAAAAGCTGAAGGCCGCCTGGGAGGAGTTTGTTTCCACCGGCACCGTGAGAGGCGGAGTCGTCAGGGACGAGATCCTCCGGTCATGGCAGAGATGCAGGGCGGATGGGCTCGATCCCCGGTCCGGGACGGTGCCGAGCCGTCTCACGGAAGCGGAAAAGAAGAATACCCTGAGGGAAAACAGAGTCCTGATCGAAGCGGCCCGACCCTTCCTGGAGGGTCTTTCCAGGCTCATCAGCGGGCTTCAGATGGTCCTCTTCCTCACCGACCGCAACGGGTTTATCCTGGATGCCATCGGAGAGGGGGAAATCTGGGAATACTGCCGGCAGAACAATGCCGTGGCCGGCAACTGCTTCAGCGAAGCGAATTTCGGGACGACCGCGCCCAGCCTGGCCTTGAAGCTGGGAACGCCCTATCAGATCGTTGCCGAGGAACACTATCTCCAGGTGATTCACCTGGCAAGCTGCGCGGCGGCTCCGATCCACGACAAGCATAACAACGTAATCGGAACCCTGGACATTACATCGACCTATGAGTCCGCCCAGAAGCATCCGCATACGTTCGGGATGATCGTCGCCGCGGCCAGGGCCATCGAGAATCAACTGCGTGTGACAGAGGAACTGCGGGCCCTGGAGATTGCCTCGCATTACCTGAGGTCCGCCATGGAGACCATGGTGGATGGTCTCATCATCCTCGACGAGAAGGGCGATATCACGCATATCAACCGGGCGGCGGAAAAAATCCTGGCCGTTCGTTCCGGAGAGGCACGCGGAAAGAACATCCGCGGGATCCTGAACAGCACGGAAATACTCGCGGCCGTCGCAACGAACCGGCCGCTCGATGATCACGAGATATTCCTGGGGAAGCCGGACAGGCGGGAACGGTGTCTCCTGACCCTGAATCCGATTGTCGGTCCGGATTCCAGGAATGTCGGAAGCCTGATCGTCCTGAGGGAATTCAAAAAGATCCAGAGCCTGGTGAAGCAGGTTGCCGGGTTTGACGCCCGGTACCGGTTTCCCGATATCCGGGGGACGGGCAGGGGCATCCGGAAAACCATCGCCCTTGCGAAACGTGTTGCGGAGACCGGGTCCAATGTTGTGATCTGCGGCGAGTCCGGCACCGGAAAGGAAATGCTGGCGCAGAGCATTCACAACCATGGGCCGCGCGCCACGGGCCCCTTCCTCGGCCTGAACTGTTCCGCCATTCCCAACGATCTCATCGAAAGCGAGCTGTTCGGGTATGAAGCCGGCACGTTCACGGGAGCCCTCGCCTCGGGTAAGCCGGGCCGATTCGAACTTGCCAATGGGGGGACCCTGTTTCTCGACGAGGTCAACGGCATGTCCCTGGACATGCAGGCGAAACTCCTGAGAGTCCTGGAAGAGAGGAAATTCCTGCGGCTGGGCGGGAAGCATTGCATCCCCCTGGAGGCCACGATCATCGCCGCATCGAACCGGTCCCTCGAGGAGGAGGTCGAGAACGGCAATTTCAGAAGCGATCTGTACTACCGGCTGAACGTCGTCGAGATCGTCATTCCTCCTCTGTACGAGCGGAAGGAGGATATCGAGATCCTGATCGGATACTTCATGGAGGAAATCGGCAACCGGCTGAAGAAGGACGTGACGGAGATCACCCCGGAAGCGATGGAATACCTGAAGAACCAGCCCTGGCCGGGAAATGTGAGGCAGCTGAAAAACTGGATCGAGCGGGCGATCACCCTCTCGGAAGGAAGCGTTCTTTCCCTGGAGGATTTTTCCCGGGAACATGATGGCGGAAGGGCTGTTCGGATGAAAAAATCAGAACCGGTCCACAAACAAAAAATGTATTCCATCCGTTTGACGGACGTTGAAAATTCCATGATCCGAACCGCCCTGGAAGAAAGCGAAGGAAACGTTTCGGGAGCGGCCAGGAAACTCGGAATATCCCGGGACACGCTATATCGAAAAATGAAGAAGTACGAAATGGCCGTTCTGAAGTCTGTCGAGTGACCGGACACCTGTCTTACGTTAAGGCACCTGTATTGTCCTGATGCAGGTGCCTTGCCGCCTCTGCTTCCCTTTTTCAGGTTACCAGCCCCTCGATCCCTCTCCGGAAGAAAGCTCTCAACCCCCTCCACAAGCCATAAATCTATAATATCACTACCGTTCATGACGGCCGGCTCCTGGCGGGATGTTAACCGGGAGAATGGCCCCGGTGTTTCCGCGCGCTCGGCACGGTCGGTGCAATGAGGGTTGCATTCCGATCGGGCGGCCGCCGCGGAATGTTGTGGAAGAAAAACAGGAGAGGGGAGAATCCGCATGAGCCAGATCTTCAGAAACGTCCCTTTGCACAACATGGATTTCCAGTGGTGGAATCCGACCCGGATCATCTTCGGCAACGGCAAGGTCCGCGACCTGGCCGACGATCTTGGCCTGGACTGGCAGTTTGAGGGCAGGAGCCGTGCCTGTGTCGTCACGGATCAGGGCGTCAAGGGAGCGGGGCTCCTGGACTACCTGCTGGATGCCCTGAAAGGAAGCGCGATCGAAGTGGCGGCCGTTTTCGACCGGGTGCTGGAAGAGGCGGACCGGGAGCAGGTGTATGAGATTGCAAAGGTCGCTGCGGACGCCGGGGCGGATTTCTGGATTGCCCTCGGCGGCGGATCGGTGATGGATGCCTGCAAGGCCGCCGCCGTTCTCGAATCGAACGGCGGTGAGCTGGAGGATTATGTCGGCCTGTACCTGGTCCCGGCGGAGACGAAACCGATCATCTGCATCCCCACCACCGCCGGCACCGGGTCGGAGGTGACCTGGGGGGCCGTCGTGATGGATCGGGCGCAGAAGAAGAAGCTGATCATCGGCGACTACAAGTTCATCCCCAAGCTTGCGGTGCTGGACCCGGAACTGACGAAGAGCCTGCCCCGGCATCTCGTGGCGGCCACGGCCCTGGACGCCCTGACCCATTCCATCGGGGCGCTGGCGTCCGGGGACCGGCAGGACCTGTCCAATGCCATTGCCTTCCGGGCGGTCGAGATGATCGCGGACAACATCGAGGAGGCCTGGCACACGAACGGGGAGAACCTCGATGTCCGATCCAAGATGCTCATTGCCTCCTGCATGTCGGGCATTGCCTTCCAGACCGCCCTTCCGGGGGCGGACCACGGGATCGGCCACACGGCCGGCGCCCTGCATCATCTCCATCACGGACTGGCCGTGGCGATCGCCAACCTCTACGTCATGGAATTCAACATGAAGGAGGTGCCGCACGTCTATGCCACGGTGGCGCGGGCCCTGGGCGTGAAGGACGACGGTCTGTCGGATGAAGCCCTGGGGATGAAAGCAATCGAGAAACTCAGGGACCTCTATGCCCGGGTCGGTGTGAAGTTCAGATACAAGGACTATGGGTTCCCGACGGACGTAGCGACCGTCGAGGCCCTGATCGAGCAGAGCATGGACGATGCCTGCATGGCGTTCAATCCCGTCGGCATCAGCAGGACCCCGGCCTTCGAGACCCTCGTGCGAAGGTGCATCGGGGTCTGAGGAGGCATTCCGGGAAGAGGAACCCGTCCGCATCTCCATATCGGGGGACGGGGAAGACAGAGAACGAAAAATCCAAAGGAGGAGGGTCGAATGGTTACGTATTACGGGAAAGCGTGGCTCGAAGCCTGCCGGAAAAACCTGAACGAATCCGAGGAGCATTTGAAGAAGGCCGCCAAACTGAACGGGAAATTCATGTTCCGGGTCTGGGACGGACCGGACGGGAAAGACCGGGTGGCCGTATGGGACTTTGCGAACGGCAAATGCACGGGCGTCGCGTTCGAGGCGAAGCCCGCGCCGTGGAAGGAATTGAGGGAGGCCCCCTACGACGACTCCTGCGTGACGCGGTTTTCCTGTCCCTTCAACATGATGGCCAAGCTCAATCGGGGGGAGATGAGCCCGCTCAAGGCCCTGGCTTCCCCGGAATACAAGGTCGAGGGCAAGAAGACCCAGCTGTTCAAGATGATGCCGGGCCTCAATTCGTGGAACGAGCACAACGCGAAGGTCGAGTGCAACTACGCATTCTCGAAGACGGACGATGAGGGCACGGCGGCCTGAAAGGAGGTTTTGTTTCCATGAACAATCCGGCTGATACCAGCTACAGGCTGTTCATCGGCGGCGAGTGGGTCGACGGGATCGAAGGCAGGACGCTGGAGTCCCGCTGCCCGGCAAACGGGGAACTGCTGTCGACCTTCGTCGATGCCGGCGCCGAGGACGTGGACCGCGCCGTCCAGGCCGCCCGGAAGGCATACGAAAACTGGAAGGACGTCTGTGCGGCCGATCGGGCCGCCATGCTGATGGAGATCGCCGCGTTGATCGATGCACACGGCGACCACCTGGCGGAGATCGAGTCCCTCGACACCGGGAAGGCCATCCGCGAGCCTTCCTGGATCGACATCCCCTTCGGCGCGGACCAGTTCCGCTACATGGCCGGCGCCGTCCGGACCGAAGAGGGCCGGGCGGTCATGATCGACCAGACGACCCTGAGCCTCGTGCTCCGGGAGCCCATCGGCGTCGTGGGGCTCATCGTGCCCTGGAATTTCCCGTTCGCCCTGGCGACCTGGAAACTGGCGCCTGCGCTGGCGGCGGGGAACACCGTGGTGATCAAGCCGTCGTCGGAGACGTCCCTGAGCCTCCTGGAACTGACGAAGCTCATGGAGCAGGTCCTGCCGCCGGGGGTCGTTAACGTGGTCACCGGACGGGGATCGACGACGGGCGGTTCCGTCCTGACACACGAAGGCATCCGGAAGATCTCCTTCACCGGTTCCACCGAGGTCGGCCTTACCGTCGCCAGGGCTGCCGCGGACAGGATCATCCCAGCCACGCTCGAACTGGGCGGCAAGTCCGCCAACATCTTTTTCCCGGACTGCAACTGGAAGAAGGCGGTCGAGGGCGCGGCCCTGGGGATCCTTTTCAACGTCGGACAAGTCTGCTGCGCGGGATCGCGTGTCTTTGTGCATGAAGACATCTACGACCGCTTCCTGGCGGATTGCGTGGAGGCTTTCGAAAACGTCATTCTCGGCATGCCCTGGGACATCGGAACGCAGATGGGGTGTCTCGCCAACGAGGCTCAACTGAAGAAGGTCCTGGAGTATGTGCAAATCGGCAGGAAGGAGGGAGCGAACGTTGCCTGCGGCGGTTACCGCGTTACGGACGGGGATTTTGCGAAGGGATTTTTCGTGAAGCCGACGATCCTGGCCGACGTGGACAACGGTATGCGCGTCGCCCGGGAGGAGATCTTCGGGCCGGTGGTCTGCTTCATCAAGTTCAAGACGGAAGAAGATGTGATCCGGATGGCCAACGAGAGTATCTACGGACTGACAGGCGGCGTCTGGACCCAGGACATTAACCGGGCCCTCCGCGTGTCCAGGGCCGTCGAGACGGGGCGCATGTGGGTGAACTGCTACAACCTGCTGCCGGCCCACGCTCCCTTCGGGGGCTACAAGCAGTCGGGCATCGGGCGCGAAAACCACATCATGGTTCTCGATGCGTACTCCCAGCAGAAAAACATCATGATCAGCCTCAGCGAGGAGTTGATGGGGGCGTATTGACGCCCGGACATCGTTTCCCGATGCCATGGGGTATGAGGTTCGCGAAGGCGATCCGGATGGAACAAAACCAGTTTCAACAGACAAGGAGCAGGAAACGTGAATATCGCAACGTATTTCAGAATGAGAGCGCGGGAATTCGGCAGCAATCCGGTGGCCATCGACGGCAACCGGAAAACAACCTATGATCAGTTGGAAGAGATATCCAATAAGATCGCGAACGGACTGAAGGAAGCGGGAATCAGGCCGGGGGAGCGAGGGATTATCTATCTCCCCAATTGCACCGAATATTTTTATTTCCTGTACGGCGCCTTGAAGGCCGGAATCGTACCCATTCCGTTGAACTATCGATTCCAGAAGGAAGAGCTCCGGTATGTCCTGAAGGATTCGGGCGCGGTCGCCGTCTTCACCTTGAGCCAGCACGCTGCCGTCATGAGCGAATTGCAGAAGGAGGAAGGCTGCATCCGGCAGATCGTCATCGCCGACGGGGACGACCCCAAACCGGGAATGGTCCTCCTGAAGGACATCCTGGCCCGATATCCCGGAGAGACCGAGATCCACCCGGCCCTGGACGACGATCTGGCCATGATCATGTACACCAGCGGGACGACGGGACGTCCCAAGGGCGTCCGGCAGACCCACCGCAACAACATCGTCAGCGCGGAAGGATTTGCCTATACCCAGCGGATCACGTCGACCGACCGGTTTTTCTGCATCGCACCGCTGTTCCATGTCGGAGGCACGATCGCTTCACTGGCGGCGATTCTTACAGGCGGAGCCGTCGTGTTTACGCCGGGTGGATGGAGTCCGACGGGATTCCTGGAGACCGTGGAGAAGAACAAGGTGACCTGGGCATTCCTCGTGGGTCTGATGGGTGCCCAATTGGCCACGGTTGAAAACCTGGAAACGTATGACCTGAGCTCCCTGCACCATGTTGCATTCGGAGGATCGCCGATTCCGGCAGCGATGTATGCGAAGTTTGAAAGCAAATTCGAAGTCAGAACACTGGAGCTTTACGGACGGACGGAGCATGTCGGTTCATCGATCAACTATGACTCCAATGACACAAGGGTGCCCGGATCCGTCGGGAAGCTCCTGAGTCAGATCATGAAGGGCAAACTGGTCGATTCGGAAGGGAAGGAAGTCCCTCCGGGGCAGCCGGGAGAGCTGGTGGTCATCGGCGACAACATCACCCCCGGCTACTGGAACAAGCCGGAAGACACCGAGAAGCTTTTCACATCCGACGGCTGGCAGCATACGGGAGACGTTTTCGTTCAGGACGAGAACGGTTATCTCTTCTTCAAGGAGAGAGTGGACGACATGATCATCAGCGGCGGCGAGAATATTTATCCCGGCGAGATCATTCCCGTGCTGGCAGGCCATCCCAAGGTGGCGGAGGCCTTTGTCCTCGGAATTCCGCATGACGACTGGGGGCAACAGGTGGCCGCCGTGATCGTGAAGAAGGATCCGAGCCTGACGGAGCAGGAGATCTTTGATTATTGCAGCAGCCGGAAGGATTTGAGCGGCTACAAGAAACCGCGGGTGATCAAATTTGTGGAGACGATGCCGAAGAATGCTGCCATGAAGATTGACAAAGGGGTTCTGGTACAGCTCTTCAAGAAATAAGTTCAGCCTGAGGCCTTGTGATCCGGGAGCTTCCGGATCACAAGGCCCGGACAATGCAGATGCGTGCTCTTGAGAAATGTGCAACGCTCCGGTTCAGCGGCGGCGATCAGCCGACCGCTGGAACCGGTTGTTCGATGGCCGCTTTCCGCCGCCCCGTCCGAAGCCCACGAAGACGTTTCTGCTAGGCTCGGGCAAGGTCGAAACGGTCAAGGTTCATGACTTTGTTCCACGCCGCGACAAAGTCGTGCAGGAACTTCTCCCGGGAGTCCTCCCATCCGTAGACTTCCGCCAGGGCCCGGAGTTGGGAGTTCGAACCGAAGATCAGGTCGACACGGGTGGCGGTCCACTTGAGTTCGCCCGTTCGGCGATCGCGACCCTCAAACACGTCATCGTCTTCTGCGGTTGCCTTCCACGTCGTGCCCATGTCGAGCAGGTTCACGAAGAAGTCGTTGGTGAGCGTCTCCGGCCGCCTGGTGAATACACCGTGCCGGGACTGTCCGAAATTGGCATCCAAGACCCGCATGCCGCCGACGAGAACCGTCATCTCGGGTGCCGTCAGCGTGAGCAGTTGCGCCTTGTCAACCAGCAACTCTCCCGCCGATACGCTGTATTTGGCCTTGAGGTAGTTTCGGAAACCGTCCGCCTTCGGCTCGAGCACGGCGAACGAGGCCGCATCGGTTTGCTCCTGCGAGGCGTCCATCCGCCCCGGCGTGAAGGGAACCTTCACCTTGTGACCGGCATTCTTCGCGGCCCGCTCGACGCCCGCGCAGCCGGCCAGCACGATCAAGTCAGCCAGCGATACCTTCTTGCCGTCTGTCTGCACGCGGTTGAACGCGTTCTGGATGCTCTCCAGGGTCTTGAGCACCTTCGCCAGCCGGGCGGGCTGGTTGATTTCCCAATCCTTCTGCGGCGCCAGACGGATGCGCGCCCCGTTTGCCCCACCGCGCTTGTCGGAGCCACGGAAGGTGGATGCAGACGCCCAGGCGGTTGAAACCAGCTCCGACACGGACAGGCCGGAAGCCAGGATTTTGCGCTTGAGGGAGGTGATTTCCCGTCCACCGATCAGTTTATGATTGACGGCGGGGATGGGGTCCTGCCAGATCAGTTCCTCTGCCGGGACCTCCGGGCCGAGGTAGCGCGAGCGGGGGCCCATGTCGCGGTGGGTCAGCTTGAACCACGCGCGGGCAAAGGCGTCGGCGAATTTCTGGGGATTCTTCAGGTAGTCCCGCGCGATGGGCTCGTAGACAGGATCGAAGCGAAGGGAGAGGTCCGCCGTGGTCATCATCGGCCGGTTCTTTTTGGACGGATCATGGGCGTCGACGATCATGTCCCTCTCATTTACATCCTTGGCCAGCCACTGATGAGCACCGGCCGGACTCTTGACCAGTTCCCACTCGTACTGGAACAGCACCCTCAGATAGCCAAGGTCCCATTTGGTCGGGTTCGGCTTCCAGGCGCCCTCGATGCCGCTCGAGATCGTATCGCCGCCTTTGCCGGTGCCAAAGCTGCTCTTCCAGCCGAGGCCCTGCTCTTCGATGGAGGCGGCTTCGGGCTCGGGTCCCACGTGGGTCGCCGGACCGGCGCCATGGCACTTGCCGAAAGTGTGACCCCCGGCGACAAGCGCGACGGTTTCTTCGTCGTTCATGGCCATGCGCGCAAAGGTTTCCCGGACGTCACGTCCGGAGGCGACCGGATCCGGGTTACCGTCCGGGCCTTCCGGGTTTACATAGATCAGGCCCATCTGCACGGCCGCCAGGGGGTTTTCCAACTCCCGCTCACCGGCATAACGGCTTTTGGGTTTGTCGCTCGTCGCCAGCCATTCCTCTTCGGAGCCCCAGTAGACGTCTTCTTCCGGCTCCCAGATGTCCTCACGTCCGCCGGCGAAGCCGAAGGTCTTGAATCCCATCGACTCCAGGGCGCAGTTGCCGGCGAGGATCATCAGGTCGGCCCAGGAGATTTTCCGGCCGTACTTCTGCTTGATCGGCCAGAGGAGCCGGCGCGCCTTGTCGAGGTTGACATTGTCCGGCCAACTGTTGAGAGGAGCAAAACGCTGGTTGCCGCGCCCGCCGCCGCCGCGGCCGTCGCCCATCCGATAGGTGCCGGCGCTGTGCCATGCCATCCGGATGAAGAGCCCCCCATAGTGGCCCCAATCGGCGGGCCACCAGTCCTGCGAGTCGGTCATCAGTCCATAGAGGTCCTTCTTCAAGGCTGCAAGATCGAGCTTCTTGAATTCCTCCGCGTAGTTGAAAGACGGATCCATCGGGTTGCTTTTCTTGTCGTGTTGATGAAGTATCTTGAGGTTCAACTGGTTCGGCCACCAGTCGCGGTTTGTCGTGCCTCTGCCGGCCATGGGGTTGCGTCCGTTTCCCGCTGACGGGGACTTGCTGTTTTCACTCATCCTATTTTCTCCTTTCGTTTTATTTGTCTCAATAGGTTTAAAGGGTTGTTGAATCGGAAGCGACAAAATCAGGAATGATTCCTGATCAAAAGGAAAAAATTTTTGACTGCCCTCAGGAACGGCGCTTGCGCGGTTTTCCTTCGGGAGAAGCACTGTCCTGGTCTTTGCTGCAGTCCTCACAAAATCCGTAATATTCAGAGCGGTTACCCGTGATAACGAAACCCGTCGTCTTTGCCACCTCCGTCCGGTTGACGGAAATGGGGGGCTTGTAATCGATGATCTTTCCGCATCGGTCGCAGATGAGATTGATGTGCTCGTCCAGATTGACTTCGCACCGGTTTTCCCTTCCGTCAAACTCGAGTGCCTTGATGATGTCGTGCCGATTGAACTCGTTGATCGTGGCGTATGTAGTCGAAAGGCTCAGGCTTCCGTGCTTTTTCCTGGCCTCGCTGTAAATGAAGGACGCGCCGGGATGAAGATGCCCCTGCTCAACCAGCACGTCGATGATGGCCAGTCTCGGATTTGTGATGCTGAGGCCTTTCTCCTTCAACCGTTGAATGATCGTTTCTTTTTCCATTGTCCTTAATTCGGAACCATTCCTGATTGCCTTCTGGCAGAGCATCCATCTCTTGTCAAGATTTTTTCCGTCGAAGTCGGACGGCGACGGTCGATGGGGGTAATGATGGCATTGCGGGATCCATCTTTTTCAATGGCTGATTTCTGTTTCCGGATCGTATGAGAGGTGAGCGATGGCGTCTTTGTGTCGGAGAGCCATGACTGTGACCGGCAAGGATGAGTGTTTGTCGGTGAAGAAAAACGTCCGGCTTCAGAAAGTCATGTCGTTTGGACGTCTTTTCTGTAGTCACAAACGAGACTCTGTCCCGCGGTGATTATTTCTTCCGCAGGGCGTCGATCCCCCCGATCAGGAAATCGACTACTTCCTCGCTCGCTTCGTCCAGCTCGTCCGTGCGGTCCTGCCAGATGATGAACTGGTATGCGATCCGCTCGTACATCCCGCCGATGCAGGTGGCGATGATCTCGGAGGACAGGTCGCTGCGGAAGCGGAAGCCGCTCTTCTCCTTGAGCGTCTCGACGGCGCCCTGCAGGTCGTTGATCAGCTGCTTGTGCATCTTCTCCCGGTGCGCCTCGAGGAGCGGGCTCTTCCCCACCGACTCCCGGTACAGGATGATGATCTTCTCCGGGTACTGCTGGCAAAATTCCGTCATGAAGGCGATGCCAGATTTCCTCATACCTTCGTAGGGGTCTTCGGAGGCCCGGAAGTTGTCGCCGACGATCTTGCGGATCTCGTAGGCGATCTCGTCCATCAGGTGAGCCAGGATCTCCTCCTTGCTCTTGAAGTTGATGTAAACGGTGCCGATGGACACCTCGGCCTCGTCGGCGATGCGCTCCATGCTGGCCTGCCGGTAGCCTTCCGAGGCAAACAGGGCCATCGCCGCCTTCAGAATGGCGTCGCGCCGGCCCTCCTTCTCCCGCTGCCTTCTCTGTCCGGCCCTGGACAGGATGCCCGGTTTTTTTGTTTTCATGTTCCCTGTTTCCTTTTTTATCGAAGCCCGCGCTCCGCTGCCATGCGCTCCATGACGCCCTCGATCGTGGGGGGGGGCTCCTTCCGGTCCTGAAGCTCCGCGAGCGAGAGAGCGCCGGCGGGGCATTTGCTCACGCAAAGTCCGCACCCGATGCAGCGCTTTTCGTTGAGTTCGGGGACATCCTCGCCGGATCCGATGGCATCCATGGGGCAGATCCCGATGCAGGCATCGCAGCCGACACAGGCGTTTTGATCCATGACCGCGCGATAGTAAGACAATATGTACCGGGCCGGGCTCCTCAGGCCCTTGATGTTCTTCAGCATGGGGCAGCAGCAGGTGCAGCAGCAGCAAAGGGTCTCCAGCTTGCGGGCGTTGCTGCAGGTGAGCACCAGGCCGTTCTCCTCCGCGACATCCAGCACCCGCAGCGCCTCCTCCACGCCAATGGGCCGACCGTAGCCGTTGTCGATGTAGAAGCGGGCAAAATGGCCGAACATCATGCAGACCTCCTGCGGCTTGTCGCACGGCTGACCGAGCATATGCCGCTCCTGCTTGCAGATACAGGGGCTCAGGGAGATCAGCTCCTCCCCCCGGACGATCTCGCGAATCCGGTTGTAGGGGGTGACGCTCGAGGTTTCCTGCAGGGAGGACTCGACGGGGATGACGCGGTGCTGGCCGGTCAGCCTGGCTTGCGACAGCGCAAGATACGGAAGGTATTCTTCATAGAGCTCGCAGAATTCCCGGTCCAGGCGGTTGACCTGGAATTCGTAGAGCCCGATGGCGAACTGGTAGGCCTGGTACAGGCGCCGATCATCGCGATATGTCTTGAAGATCAACCCTTTCCGGGACAGCTCCTCCAGCCTGGCTTCAGCCTCGGCTTCATCGGTCCCGATGCGAAGGGCGATGTCCGCCGCCGGCTCCGGGGTGTCCTTCAGGTTCATGACGAATTCCGCGTCTGCCGGGGTGAACATCTTCTTCAGTATCCTGATCTCGGTGCCGCTGGGCGTCTCGGGAAACCCGGCGGGCAGGGCATCCAGAAAGCGCCTCAGCCTGGCGTATACGTCGCTGCTCATCGCTCCATCCCTCAAATATGCAAACTATAATGGATCATTCACAAATCGACGGCAATATAGAGAGACCCTCCCGCCGCGTCAATCGAATTATCAACCCGGGACGAACGAAAATATCCATCTGCCGGCAGGTCAAGTCATGTGTGGCAGAGGTTTTGATAAAGGGAGCCTCTCGTTGACATGAAATCAAATACAATTATTAGAATCCAATTACAATAATAACTTGACATTTAATTTGGGAATATGATTGTATCCTCCCAAGATGTCGGGGAAAGATAACCATTGTAAACCATGCAGTTTTACTTGATTTTTCAAGCCCACCCAAGCCGCTGTGAAACAGCGTCTCCAACGGCTGCTCCGGCAGAATCAATCACTATTCATTACAAAGAGATAGCTCACGATAAGCATGTGATACCCGTCGCTTGCGGATAAGGCGACGGGGCAGATGCGGTGAGTCGATCCTCGCGCCTGTCGGTCTGAACGGAAAATGGAGGTTTTTTTTCATGCCGAACCAAGCGGAACCCGTTGATCTTGAGATTATCCAGGAAGACGGCGCCCCGGCCCGATTGAAGAAAGTTGCGTCCCCCGTCATGAGGACGCAAGTGTGCGTCAACTGCGGCGCCTGCCTCCGGGCTTGTCCCACCGGGGCGATTCATGAGCTCCAGCGGCAGATATGCAGGCTCTGCCCAGACTGTGCCGACAGCCCCGTCATGTTCCCGCGGGACATGGAGGAGTTGACGGCGGAGTCTTGCGCCGGGGCCTGTCCCATCGGACACTTCCCGGAGGGCTACGTCAACATGGTCGCCGACGGGGAATTCGAGAAGGCGTGGAGGCTGATTGCATCCGTGAATCCCATGCCCTCCGTTCTGGGGCGGATCTGCTCGCGTCCCTGCGAGGAGGCCTGCAAGCGGGGAAAACTGATTGAAGCCGCCCTGCCCATCCGGGCCATGAAGCGGCTGGTGTCGGACATGGCCCATGAAAAGGGCTGGGTGGAGAAGGGACGCTACCCCCGGAAATACGACGAGCGAATCGCCGTGGTCGGTGCCGGGCCGGCGGGCATGGCGGCGGCGCACTACCTGGCCGTGGCGGGCTATGAAGTCGTGGTGTACGACGCCTCGCCGAGCTTCGGGGGCATGCTCACCCGGACGGTGCCGTCGTTCCGGCTGCCTGCGGACGTGATCGAGCGGGATTTCAGCACCATCATCGGCAGGGGAATCACCTTCCGGCCGAACGTCGAGGTCGGGAAGAGCCCTTCCATCGCCGACCTTCTCGGCCGAGAGTTCGACGCGGTCCTCGTGGCCTCGGGCGCCCCCAGGGGATCCAGGCTCTCGCTTCCCGGCGCCGGGTTCATGGGCGTTTTCAGCGCCGTCGATTTCCTGACCTCCGTCAAGGCCGGAATTCCCATCCGGGTTGGAGAAAAGGCGCTGGTCATCGGCGGCGGCAGCGTCGCCACCGACGTGGCCCGAACGCTGCTCCGGCTGGGGGCGACGGAAGTCTCCCTCGCCTGCATCGAAGGGGAGTGCGAAATGCCGGCCATGAGCTGGGAGGTCGAGGAAGCCCGGAGCGAAGGCGTGACGTTCATCCATTCCGCCCTGCCGGTCCGGATCGGCGGCGACTGGCAGAAGGTCCAGTGGGTGGAGATGGACCCGGTCACCCGGTTTTCCATCGGCGAGAATGGAATCAAGTGCGACACCGATTGCGCCGGACGGTTTCTCCTCGATGCCGACACGGTCGTCTTTGCCGTCGGACAGAAGACGGACCGGGGCGTTTTCGAAAACACGCCGGGCATCGAGATCAACGGGGGAGGACGGGTCCGGATCGATCCGGACACACAGATGACCACGCTGGAGGGCGTTTTCCTCGCGGGCGACGTCGTCGAGGCGAAGGGCTCCGTTATCGAAGCCGTGGCCTCGGCACGCCGGGCCGCCGCTTCCATCGATGCCTGGCTGAGAGGGCGGGCTGCTCCTGTCGGAAAAGAGAAACCGCCCCTGGGTGCGCCCCTGGAAGAAAAGATCTTTCCCGTGCGGCTGGAGAAGCTGAGCGTCGCCGGTATTCCCTCCCTGATGCCGGACGATGCCGTGACCTGCTTTGAAGAGGTGGAGGGTGTCCTGGATGTCGCCGAGGCCCGGGAGGACGCGCGGAGATGCATGAAATGCGGTTACGTCGATGTGGACCATGAGCTCTGCATCGGGTGCGGAACCTGTGCCTCGGTATGCCCGAGGGGCGACGTGATCCGGCTGGAGGCGCCGCAGACCGGGGAGAAAGCGCTGCCGGGCGAGGAGGAGGTGCGGTCATGAAGACATGGGACGTCATCGTGGTTGGAGCGGGACCGGGCGGCAGCACGACCGCCGCCAGGCTGGCCATGGCGGGTTGCGACGTGCTCCTGGTGGACAAGGAGCGGTTCCCCCGGGAGAAGCCCTGCTCGGACATCTACGGGCGTTACGGCGCCGACACGTACAAGGAGATCGGCGCTTACGACGAGCTCAAGGAGAAGGGATTCCTGTTCCCGGACCTGGCGCTCACCTCCCCGGACTACACGGAAATCCGCGGCCCGAACATCCTCAGCCTCACCTGTCCCCGCCGGATCGGCGACAACATCCTCAAGGAGACGGCCGCCCGCCGGGGGGCCAGGGTCCTGGAGGAGTTCTGGGTCAACGACCTGATGATGGACCGCGGGCGGGTGGTCGGCGTCAAGGCCAAGTACGAAGGCAAATTCGTCGAGTACCCGGCCCGGATCGTCATCGGAGCCGACGGCAGCCACAGCTGGGTGGCGAAGCGCCTGGGGCTGTTCCGGGACGATTACGACGAGGTTTTCCTGGCCGGCCGGGCCTATTTCGCGGACTGCGACCCTCCCCTCCGGACCATGGAGGTGCACTACGATCCCTATTTCTTCCCGGGATTTGTCTGCCTGAGCCCGCATCCCGGTTACGGGGACGTGGTCAATGTGGGAATCGGCTACCAGATGACGCCGTACGTCCGGGCAAAGGAGGATGTCGAGCAGCTGACGTGGAAGTTCATCGAGACAAGCCCCTTCGGGGAGAAGCTGCGCAAGGCCCGGCAGGTCAGCGACTGGATGGGGTGGCGCGTCCCGAGCGCGGGGCAGATCGGGAAAACCTATGCTGCCGGCGCGATGCTCATCGGCGATGCCGGAAGCTTCGTCGATCCGTTCATCCTCGAGGGCGTCGCCAACAGCGTGCGGAGCGGCGGCTTTGCCGTGCAGACGGCCCTGGAGGCGCTGGAGAAGGGCGACTTCTCCGAGTCCTTCCTGTCGGCATACCAGAAGCGCTGGGAGGAGAAGATGAAGCCTCGTCTCGATGCTCTGCAGCAGATGGCCCTGGTCGCCCGGAACGCCGAGCTCCTCAACGCGACCTTCCATGGCCTGAAGGCCAATCCGGGGGCCCTGAAGAAGATGTTCGGCTGAAGGCTCCGCCGCGGCGAAGAGATTGTTTCTTTGGATGCCCGGAACGCCGGAATCCCGTGCCCGACCAGGGAATGCCTCCCGTGAAGGAGCGGGGATCCGGCTCCGCGTGTCCCATTCATAACGAGAGAAAGGAAATCGGTTTGTCATGCGAGAGTGCGTCATCATCGATGGAGTGAGGTCGGCCAACGTCCGTGCCCACAAGGACAAGGGGTGGTTCCGGAACCTGATGCCCGACGAGATCCTGACCAGGGTTTACGATGCCCTGTTCGTCCGGAATCCGAAGGTCAGGCCCGAGGATATCGACTGCGTCTGCTGCGGCTGCTCCCATCCCACGGACATCCAGTTCGACATCGGCCGGCTGGCCTGGCTGGCGGGGGGATTTCCCGAACAGACGGCCACCTATACCCTGACCCAGATGTGCCCCTCCGGGATGGCCGTGACGGAAAACGCCGCCCGGGCGATCATGTGCGGGGAAGGCGACATCTACATCGCCTCCGGGGCGGAGGACATGCTGAAGGTACCGCAGTCCACGAACTGCATCCCCCCGGCGCGGGTCATGAAGAAGTACGGCGTGGAAGGCCTCAACATGGGCTTCACCGCGGAGAAGGTGGCTGCCATGTGGAAGGTGTCCCGGAAGGACCAGGAGAACATGGCCCTCTGGAGCCACCGGAGAGCCCATGCCGCCACGGAAGCCGGAAAATTCAAGGGCGAGATCGTTCCCATCGAGGGGGTCGACGAGGCGGGCAAGCCGTTCCTGGTCGACCGGGACCAGTGGATCCGCCCGGACGTGTCCCTGGAGGAGATGGCGGGCATGAAGACCCCCTTCCGGACCGACGGCGTGGTGACGGCGGCGACGTCCTCTCCCCTGAGCAGCGGGGCCTGCGCGCTCCTCCTCATGAGCCGGGACAAGGCGGACGAGCTGGGGCTCGACTACCACGTGAAGTACGCCGGCGGGGCCATGGCAGGGTGCGACCCCTCGATCATGGGGATCGGCCCGATCTACGCTGTGCCGAAGCTCCTGAAGCAGGCGGGGCTCGCGGCAAAGACATCGATCTCTGGGAGCTGAACGAGGCCTTCGCCAGCCAGTCCCTGGCGGTGATCCGGGAGCTGGGCCTGGGGGAAAACGCCCCCTTCGAGAACGTCAACGTCTGGGGCGGCGCCCTGGCGCTGGGGCATCCCCAGGGCGAGTCGGGGGCGCGGATCATCGTGACCCTGAACAGCATCATGAAAAACGATTATCCGCAGGCGAAGTACGGGGTGGCCACCCTGTGCGGCGGCCTCGGCAACGCCAACGCCATCCTGCTGGAGCGGGTGGAAAAATAGCAGTCCAAAGCAGTATTCATCAACAACGGGGAGGATAGCATGTCCAGTTTGATCGTCGATTCGAGAGACCAGCGGTTCGTGCTGCACGAGATGCTGGGAGTGGAAAACATCTGCCGGGGGCGCTTCGAGAGCTTTGCCGGAGACACCTTCGACATGATCCTGACGGAGGCGGAGAAATTCGCCAAGGAGGAGATATTCCCGGTCCTGAAGGACGGCGACCACCAGGGCTGCCGCCTGGAGAACGGGCAGGTCTACGGTCCGGAGGCGTTCCGGAAGGGCTACAGGCTGTTCTGCGAGGGCGGCTGGAACGCCATGATGAACCACCAGGAGCACGGCGGCCAGGGGTTTCCCATGGTCCTGTACCTGGCCTGCGCGGACTGGTTCTTCCACAACTTCGCCTTCACCATGTACCCGGGCCTGACCAGCGGCGCGGCGGAGCTGATCGAGAGCTACGGCACGGAGGAGCAGAAGCATCGCTATCTGCCGAAAATGCTCAGCGGCGAGTGGGGGGGTACCATGTGTCTCACCGAGGCGGGGGCCGGCAGCGACGTGGGGGCGCTCACCACCAAGGCGATCCGGCAGCCCGACGGCACGTTCCTGATCCAGGGGACCAAGGTCTTCATCTCCTGCGGGGACCACGACTACGTGAGCAACATGGTCCATCCCGTCCTGGCGCGGATCGAGGGCGATCCCGAGGGGACGAAGGGCATCTCCATCTTCCTGGTTCCCAAGTTCCGGGTGAACGGCGACGGGAGCCCGGGGGTGCACAACGACCTCGGAGTCACCAAGATCGAGGAAAAGCTGGGGCTCCACGGCAGTGCCACCTGCGTGATCAACTTCGGCGACAACGGCGGATGCGTCGGCGAACTCCTCGGCAAGGAGTGCGAGGGCATGAAGATCATGTTCATGATGATGAACGGGGCGCGCATGGGCGTGGGCGTCCAGGGCCTGTCCGGGGCGTCGTTCTCCTACCTGCAGGCGCTGGAGTACGCCCGGGAGCGACTCCAGGGGACGAACCTGCTGGGCAAGAGCAACGGCAGCGTGCCGATCATCAAGCATCCCGACGTCAAGCGCATGCTTCTGTGGATGAAGTCGCACGTCGAGGCCATGCGGGCCCTCATCTACTTCTCCGGTGCCTGCCATGACCGGGGGGAACTCACCGGTGATCCTGAGGAAAAGGCCAAGTGGAACGGCCTGATGGAAGTGCTCACCCCCATCTGCAAGGCCTACTGCTCCGACATGGCCTTCCGGATCTGCGAGACGGCCATCCAGGTTTACGGCGGCTACGGCTTCTGCAGCGAGTACCCCGTGGAGCAGATTCTCCGGGACGAGAAGATCGGGTCCATCTACGAGGGGACGAACGGCATCCAGTCGCTGGACCTGGTGGGACGGAAGCTGGGCATGAAGGGCGGAGCCTATTTCATGGAGCTGATCGAGGAGATGAACAAGGTCCTGAGCCGCTACAGGGATCGCTGCCCGGACATCGTGGACGACGTTTACGGCGCCGTGGAGGTCCTCGTCAACACGGTCCTGTACTTCGGCCAGTGCGGCAAGGAGGGCAAGTTCGCGGTTCCCCTCGTCAACGCCTACCCGTTCCTGATGATGATGGGGAAGGTGGTCAGCGCCTGGTTCCTGTTCTGGCAGGCGGGCATCGCCGCGGAGAAGCTGGCGGCCATGGGCGTGGACACGGCGGACCGCAAGGCCCTGAAGGCTCGTGCGAAGGAGGACCGGGAGGCGGCCTTCTACGCCGGCAAAATCGCCGGTGCCGCCTATTTCATCAAAAACGTGCTGCCCGAGATCGAGGGCACGGTGAAGGCCATCCGGCAGGAAGACCTGTCGATCCTAGAGATTGCCGAGGAGAGCTTCGCATCCTGATTTCATCGGATGCCCCGACCAATCGCGTTCGTGGGGCGGTGGCGGGAGGCTTCCTCCCGCCGCCGGTCTTGCAGGAGGGGAAACAATCATGGATGGGAAAGGGGGACACAACATGATTTTGAGAGACCTTTTCAAGAAGCATGCGAAGGAGATTCCGAACGACGAGGCGCTGGTCTTCAAGGAGCGCAGGATCTCGTACAAGGAGTACGACGAGAGGACCGACCGGGTGGCCATGGGCCTCCTGAAGCTGGGCGTTAAGAGGGGAGACCGGATCGGGATCTACGGGCCGCTGTGGCCGGAAATCGTCATGGCCCACTTCGGGGCGACGAAGGTCGGGGCCATCGGCGTACCCCTGAGCGTCCGGACCACGCCGCCGGAGCTCAAGTTCTTCGTCAACGACTCGGAGATCTCCGTCCTGTTCATGCCGAGCGGCTTCATGGGTGCTGACTTCCTGGCGAACCTGGAGGCGGTGCGGAAGGAAATGCCGACCCTCAAACACGTGGTGTGCTTCGACAAGGAGGCGGACGGAATCCTGCTCTGGGAGAAGTTCCTGGCGGAGCCCGACGCGGCGGCGCTCAAGAAGGCGGCCGATGCCATCGAGGAGGACGATCCCGCCCTGTTCATCTACACCTCCGGGACGACGGGCGTACCCAAGGCGGCCATGCTGACCCACAGGAACCTGATTACCTATACGAATGCGCAGATCGAATGCATGGAGTATCATCGCGGCCACAGCATCGTCCTGAACCTCCCCTTCGCCCACGTCGGCGGCGCCGTCATGGGGATTACCTGCAACCTCAATGCGGGCAACAAGGTCATCATGATGGACGTCTTCAACCCCGAGGAAACCCTCCGCCTGGTCGCCGAGGAAAAGGCGACGACCCTGGGGCAGGTGCCCGCCATGTATGCCATGGAGCTCGCCCACCCCAACCTTGGCAAATACGACATCAGCACGCTGAAAATTCCCATTGTCTCCTCCCAGCCCTGCCCATCGGAGCTGATCTCGGCCTTCAAGAAGGTCGTCGGCGTCATCCCCCTCAACGCGTACGGACTGACGGAGTGCACCGCCGCCATCACCTTCACGCACCAGAATGACGGCGAGGAGAAGCTGACCTACTCCGTGGGCAAGCCCATTTCGTGCATCGAGATGGTCCTCAAGGACGATAATGGGAACATCGTTCCCCAGGGCGGCGCGGGCGAGATCTGCGTGAAGGGCCCCGTCGTCATGAAGGGCTACTGGAAGCGGCCGGAAGAGGACGCCAAGGTCTTCGACAAGGACGGCTTCCTGCACACCGGGGACATGGGCCGGTTCGAGGAGGACGGGTCGCTGGTCATCGTCGGCCGGAAAAAGGAGATGTACATCCGGGGCGGCGAAAACGTCTATCCCCCGGAGATCGAAGACGTGATATGCAAGCATCCGGACGTCATGCTGGCGGCGGTCATCGGGCGTCCCCACGAGAAGTGGGGCGAGGTCGGCCGGGCCTATGTCATGCCCAAGCCGGGAAAGAACCCGACCCCGGAGGAGATCAAGGAGTTCCTGAAGGACAAGCTCTCCAACTTCAAGCTTCCCGAGGATATCATCGTCCGTCCCATGCTGCCGCTGACGCCGCTGGGAAAGGTCAAGAAGCTCGATCTCTACCATGAGATGAAGAAGGAGCTGGGAAGAAAATAAGAACGGAGGCCGTTATGGGAAAGTACGATGCAATCATTGTCGGGGCCGGCATCGCCGGCCTCGGCGTTGGCAGTCTTCTCCAGGACAAGGGCCTGAAGACGGCGGTTTTCGAGAAGAGCAAGGTCGTCGGCGGGCGTTCGAGAACATTCGAGCTTCCCGGCGGCTGGCGGATCGACATGGGAACGCACTGTGTCGACCAGGGCATCCACTCGTCCTGCAACAAGCTGCTCCAGGTCCTGGGAAAGGAGATCCCCTGGTCCCACAACCTGGAGGGCTTCATGTTCTACGACGAAGACGGAACGTGGAAGCCCATGATGGAGTACTTGAACCTCTCGGCGGGCGAAAAGCAGGAGCTTTTGGACCTGCAGAAGTGGATCGGTTCCGCCACGGACGAGATCATCGACCACTACGACAACGTCTCGCTGACGAAGCTCCTCGAAGAGAAGGTGAAGTCTCCCCGGATCGCCGAGTTCTGCAAGACCGTCGGCATGGTCCAGACGACCCTGACGGAGTCGGACATCATCTCCGCGGGCGAGTTCATCCACATCTACCGGGACCAGATCCGCGTCTCCATCAGCCCGGACCTTCCCTTCAACGCGGTGCGGATGCCCCTGGGCGGCGTCGCGACGATGATGGCGGCCATGGAGGCGGCCTACCGCGAGAGGGGAGGAACGCTCAACCTGGGGACGCCGATCCGGAAGGTCAACGTCCGCAAGGGGGAAATGACGGAGGTTGTGACGGATGGCGGCGCGTATTCCGCGCCGATCGTCGTCATCGCCGCGCCCATCTGGAACGTGCTCCGGTTCCTTTCCATGGACGAGATGGCGCAGTTCGCCCCGGCCTGGGCGAAGCGCATGAAGGAATGCGAGTTCGAGACCAGCGCGTCCACGGGCTTCACCATCGGAACCAGGGTGCCCCTGTTCACCGACAAGTGCTACCTCTCCGCCTGGCGCGTGCCCGGCGTGGGGCTGCCACTGCAGATCCTGGGGCACACGAACTTCGACGACACGATCGCGCCCCCGGGGCACATGATCGCCTTCATCGGGGCCTGCGGCACGCCGGCGCAGATCGGGAACGCGGAGTTCCGCAAGAAGACCCTGGAACAGTTCTGGGAGGTCGTTAAAAAAATGTTTCCTAACGTGGAGCGGGACCTGGTGTGGAGGCAGGACGGCTTCACCATCGGGATCGACGGCCTGAGTCGTTCACCCGGAATGACTGGGCGGTACAGGCTTCCCGTTTTCCTTCCCGAGGTGCCGGGGCTGTATTTTGCCGGCGACTGCTACACGGGGCGGGGCGTCGGGATGAACACGGCCGCCAGCTCCGCCATGATCTGCGCCGGTGAGATCCTGGCCCGGCAGGGAAAGTAGCAGCATTCCAATTCAGGTTCATTCGGGGGCAGGGGGCCTTGCGGGCCCTCCGCCCCTTTCATTCGATCATTCCAAAGGGGGGACTTTGCACATGAATCGCAACATCGCGCGCTTTCTGGATCGCAACATCGAGACCTACGGCGAGTACGAGCAGTTCGTTTTCCTGGGGAACGACGGACCCCGGCGGATCAGGAACACGGACATCCGCAGCCGGGCGCAGGCCCTGGCCGCGGGACTGAAGAAGGCGGGAATAAAACGGGGAGACGCCATCTGTACGGTCGTGAGCAACGTGCCGGAGATCCCCGAGATCATCAACGGCATCAACCGGTGCGGCGCCATTTACCTTCCCGTGGTGTTCCTGCTCACGGCGGCGGAGATCCGCTACATCCTGGAAGACTCGGGTGCCCGGGTGATCATCACGGAGACGATGCTGCTCCCGAAGATCCTGGAGGCCGCCAAGGGGGTGGCGTCGGTCGGGAAGATCATCGTCATCGGCGGTGAGACCCGCGACGACACGGTATCCTACACGGATGTCCTGAAGGAAGCCGACGGCGGGGGGGACATCGAGACGGTGGACGCGGAAGACGTGGCCATCCTCATGTACACGTCCGGCACGACGGGCGTTCCCAAGGGGGTGATGATCACCCATCGCAACATGGAAGCCCAGATGCGCAACGGCGTCGTCTACACCGGGTGCGAGTACATGTCGACCGTGCTGGTCACCGTCCCCATGAACCACATCCTGGGGGTTCTCACCTGCCTGGAGGGCAACTACGTCGGCACCATCACCTATATGATGCAGCCCTTCGATCCGCGGAAAGTGCTGGACGCAATCCGCGAGTACCGGCTCGAATACACCCCCCTGGTCCCGACCATGATCGTCTACATGATGATGGTCTTCGACCCCAAGAAAGACGACCTGTCGGCGTCGAAGATGTTCATCTCCGCCGGCGGCCCCCTCAGCGTGGAGACGCAGGTGCAGGCGATGAAGCTGTTCGGCGCGGACATCCGGGTTTCCTACGGGTGCACCGAGACGGCCGGCACCATCACCCGGCAGCACCATGAGCGGCCCATCAAGCCGGGAAGCGCAGGTGCGCCCATCGCCTCCATGAGCCTGCTCATCGTCGATGACAACGGCCGGGAAGTTCCCCGCGGAGCGGAGGGGGAGGTCATCTGCAAGGGACCCGTCGTCATGAAGGGGTACTGGAACAAGCCGAAGGAAACGGCCGAGGTCCTGAAAGACGGCTGGTTCCACACGGGCGACCTGGGGCGGCTCGACGAGGACGGGGAGCTCTACATCACCGGCCGCAAGAAGGACCTGATCATCAAGGGAGGCGAGAACATCGATCCCGGAGTCATCGAGGGAATCCTCTACAAGCATCCCGCCGTCATGGAGTGCGCCGTCGTCGGCATGAAGGACGAGAAGTTCGGGGAGGAAGTGGCCGCCGCGATTACCCGGAAGCCGGGAATGGAGACCACGGAAGAGGAGTTTCTTGCCTATCTGAACGAAAACATGAAGGCGTTCGTGGCACCGAAGCGAATATTCTTCCTCAATGGGCTGCCGAAAACAACACTGGGCAAGGTTCTCAAGCGGGAGATCCGGAAGATCATCAATGAAGAATAATATGGTTAGTATAATGTTAATAATATCAAGTTATTAAGTATTGGTATTAAAGCTCTGCCTCATGGTAGTCAAGGTGAATCGAGGGAATAGACATGGAAGAAAATTATGATGTAATCGTCGTCGGAGCCGGAGTCGGCGGGCTGACCGTCGCCTCCCTGGCCGCGAAGGAAGGACGGAAGACGCTCCTGGTGGAGCAGTGCGACCGGGTCGGGGGACGGGCCCTGACGATCCGCGGGGAGGAGATCCTGTGGCACGGAGCCTCCTGGTACAAGTCGCTCCTGGCGAAACAGTACACCTGGATCCCCTATGCCGAGCCGGTCCTGGAGGACATCATCGCCCGGCAGATGCTGAAAGGCTACACGCTGGACGTGGGTTATCACGGCGTGGCCCTCAACGGCGACGGGTATTTCCTGGATCTCGACGAGCGGCTGGGCACCGGCGTTCCCATGGTGGGAAACATCAACAGCACGTATATCGGCGATGAATGGTACCTGGATTTCGATGCCGGGAAGATGGACGAGCGTCTGAAGAAGATCGCGGAGGACAACAGGATTCCCTTCGTCAAGTTCTATCTCGCGGCGGCCAGGCTCAAGGACGAGGACTTCGACCGCCTGGAATCCGTTTCCGTTACCCAGTGGTGCAGGGAAAACGGACTCTACGAGAACAAGACGATCTTCGGCATGATCCACGCCGTCTCGACCCTCATCACGACGATCAACGATCCCGACGACATTTCCATCGGCGACATCTTCCGCTACATGGGGCAGGTGATCAATCCGCGCTTCAAGGCCGGGCGGGCCAGGTGGCCCTCCGGGTTCACCACCGGCGGCATCATGCGCTGGAGCCAGGCCGTGGCCAACCGCTTCCGGGAGCTGGGCGGCACCTTGGAGCTGAATGCCCGCGTCCGGGAGATCCTGATCGAAAACGGGCAGGCCGTCGGCGTCGCCGTTGAAGACGGATCCGGCGCCATCCGGAAAATCACCGCCGGGAAGGTGGTCAGCAATATCCCGATTCAGGACATCTTCAAAGTGGCCGACAAGGGCGCCTTTCCCGCGGAGTGGGCCGACCGGATGGAAGGCCTCTACGGGTACGGCTCCATCGCGCCCTACTTCGGGCTGAACCGGCTCGTCCTGCCGGAGCGGGAGTGGAAGGTCGGGGTGAAGGACACCTACGTCATCCCGAAGGAAGAAGGCTTCGAATACAACGTCTACATGTGCTGGAACATCCAGTCCCAGACGGATCCCTCCTGCGCCCCCGGAGGAAAGCACCTGATGACGGCCTACGCCCCGGTCACGGAAAAGGAGGCAAAAGACAGGGATTTGATGGTCAAGGCCTGCCGGCTCATCATCGACTACCTGGAGCGCCGCTACCCCGGGTTCAAGAAGAGCGTGGACTGGGCCCTCTTCCCAACGGCCTGGAAGCTGGAGGGAGTGGCGAAGTCCAAGACCCAGGCGGGCACCCTGAAGGCCCCCGTCGAGGCCCCCGGCGTGGCGGGGCTGTACTTCACCGGCGACACGGTAAAGGGGTACGGCGTGGCCATGGACTGCGCGGTGGCGGCGGGCCTGATCTGTGCCTCCCGGATCACCGGGAAGGACTACGGCGTCTCCTGATCGCGCACGTATAGCCGCGAAATTCCATTGCCTTTTATTTGTAAGGCCGGAACCTCCACGATGTTCCGGCCTTTTTTTCGGGGGGAGATGTCGGCATCCGTTGCCGGATATTTTGTATCCTATGGATATTCCTTTTCCGAAATCGTCCGGAAGCATGAGTGATTAAAGGAAATTAAGAGAAATTGCTTGACTGTGAAACAACGGTGGCCTAATTGACTGAACGCGTTCAGTGAAAAGAAACGCACCGGCAGAATCAAGAAAACTATTGGATATTATATGGGTGTTGCTGAAAGAAAACAGACGGAGAGAAACGCCAGAGTCAAACTGATTCTCGACAGCGCGGCGGCCGTCTTTCGGGAGAAGGGGTTCCGGGATTCGACCATCGAAGACATCGCGGCCCGCGCCAAGATTGCCAAGGGAACCATTTATCTGTATTTCAAGAGCAAGTCCGATCTCTATTTCTGCCTGGTCGAGCCGGCGCTCGAATCCCTTTCCAAGCGCCTGATTGAGATCGCCCAGGACAAGGAAGACGGACCTGACAACCGCATGCGCCGACTCGGCCGGGCGATCTACGATTTCTATGAAAGGGACACGGATGAGTATTTCTTCCTGATCCGCTACAACGAGGATGAGTACCCGAAGCTGCTGCCGGAGGACAGGCTGGCGCGCTTCAAGTGCATCATGCGGTGCAACCTCGAGCAGGGGGAGATCGTCATTCGGGAGGGCGTTGAAAAGGGAGTTTTCAAGAACATCAATCCGTATGCGGGTGCGGTCATATTCTGGAGCGTCTTCATCGGCATGATTCACTTCCAGGAGAATCGGATGAAACAAGGGAAAAAGGATTACCGGAAGGCGACGCTGGACTATCTGGGGATTTTCATCGATGGCCTGCACACGCACGAATTGAACGCATCAATGAGCACGTTCATAGTCTAATTAAGTTCATGCCCGGCAGGATACCTTATTGGATGGGCGGGCAGCGTGAAGATCCGGGCGGACTCCGGGGTGCTGCGATCCGTGCCGGGGCCGTGCATCGATCCGTGTCCGGTGTGAATGTGCCGCACCGGGGAAACGCTAATCGGAATCGGGACATTCTTCATCCGGCAGCCCGAACAAGGAGGACCGTCAAGATGAACATCTCCGAGGCCATCAGGAAACGAAAAAGCATCCGCGAATTCAAACCCGATCCGGTTCCCCGGGACATCCTGCGGGAGATCCTGGAAACCGCCGGCCGGGCGCCGTCGGCCATGAACACGCAGCCCTGGAAGTTCCTGGTCGTAACGGGCGACGCCCTGGAGAGGATCAAGAAGGAGAATGTCGAGAAGCTCAGGGCCGGGGAAATACCCAAAGAAGAGCACCCGGTCGTGGGATGGTCCCCGGACAGTGTGTACCGGAAACGCCAGGTGGCGCTGGCCATGCAGCTGTTCGAACGGATGGGCATCCGGAGGGAGGACAAGGAGGAGAGGGCGCGCTGGCTCGAACGGGGATTCCGCTTTTTCGACGCACCGGCCGCCATCATCCTCCTGACGGACCGGGCGCTGCTTGAAGGCACATGCATCCTGGACGTCGGGGCCGTCATGCAGAGCATCTGCCTGGCGGCACTGGAGCACGGGCTGGGAACGTGCATCGAGGACCAGGGGGTGATGTATCCGGACGTGGTGCGGAAACACGGCCGGATCCCCGATTCGGACCGGATCGTCATTGCCATCGCCATCGGCTATCCCAACCCGGACTTTCCGGCCAACCGGCTCGAGAGCCCGCGTGAGCCTGTCGACAGCATCACCGTCTGGTCGTCATAACGGACCGGGATCGGGAACAGCCGCCCTGAGGTCGCTGTCAGGGGTGCAGTCCGTATGTTGACTTCTGTCCAATGAAAAGCGGGGAACAGACACCCCGTCTTTCCGTACACCATCGATATCATACGCGATACCGATAGCAAGCCGGTTGGCACCGGATTTGCGGGGCATTGCATGGGAAGGAAGAACCAGTTCAAAGGAAGCCCCGCAACGGTCATTCCGCTTTTGATGACCGGCTGACGGGCCGGGAGACCGTCCCTCAGGGGGGGCTTTCACGAAAGGAGCAGGATATGTTTTCGCATCTGTTTGCACCCGGACGCATCGGAAACCTGGAAACCAGGAATCGGATCGTCATGCTGCCCATGACCATGGGTTATTCCGAGGCCGACGGCACCGTCGGCGACCGCTTCATCGCCTATTTCGGCGAGCGGGCAAAGGGGGGCGCCGGGCTGATCATGATCCCCTTTTCGCCTCTCGACGTCGGGACGTTTCTTGTTCCGGCCGTGTACGACGACCGGTACCTGCCGGGAATCCGGCGGCTCACGGATGTCCTCCGAAAGGAAGGGGCAAAAAGCGCCTGCCAGCTCATCGTTTCCTATCATGTGTCCTTCGGGGACAGGCCGGCCGAGCTGGTCGGTCCCTCCCCCGTGCTGAACCAGATGCTGCGGCAGACTCCCCGGGCTCTCACAGTGGACGAGATTCACCACATCGTCAGGGAATACGGAACGTCGGCCCGCCGGGCCCGCGAGGGGGGATTCGACGCTGTCGAGTTCATCGTGGGCGGCGGCTACCTCCTGAACCGCTTCCTCTCGCCCACCACGAACCAGCGGGAGGACGAGTACGGCGGAAGCCTGGAAAACCGGATGCGGATCCTCCTGGAGATCGTCGCATCCATCCGGAAGGAGGCGGGGGATGACTTCCCGCTGGGCGTGCGCCTCAATGTGGAGGAGCAGATGCCCGGGGGACACACGATCGAGATATCGAAGGGCGTGGCCCGGGCTCTCGAAGAAGCAGGCGTGAGCTTCATCAACACGTACACCGGCTGGCATGAGTCGCGGGTGCCGACCGTGGCCCCCTTCGTCCCCAAGGGCGGCTTTGCGGACCTCGCCGGGGCGATCAAGGGCGCCGTCGGCATCCCCGTCATCGCCGCGAACCGGATCAACGACCCGGTCACGGCCGAGCGGATCCTGGCGGAGGGGAAGGCGGACTTCGTCGGTGTGGGCCGGGCCCTCATTGCGGATCCGCACCTCCCGAACAAGGCGAGGGAAGGGCGAGTCGGGGAGATCGTTCCCTGCCTGGCCTGTGGAAACTGCCTCTCCGACATCCTGGTCATCTACAAGGACCCCCACGGTCCCGCCTCGGTCTCCTGCACGGTCAACCCCTTTGCGGGCCGCGAGCTTGATTTCGTTCCCGCGGCGGCGGACAAGCCCGGGAAAGTCTTCGTTGCCGGCGGCGGTCCCGCGGGGCTGGAGGCGGCCCTCATCGCCGCCGAACGGGGGCACAGGGTCACGCTCTTCGAGAAGGAAAACGAGCCGGGAGGCTGGCTCCGGGTAGGGTGCCTGCCGCCCTACAAGGAGGACATCCGGAACCTGGCAGAGAGCCTGGCCGTGCGGGCCCGCAAGGCCGGCGTCGAGATCCGCCTGGGGACCGTCCTGGACGTCGCGACCGTCGAGCGCGAGAAGCCCGATGTCCTGGTCGTGGCGGTCGGTGCCGTGCCCATTGTCCCGGACATCCCGGGCATCCGTTCGGACAGCGTGGTCTCCGCGGAGGACGTCCTGACAGGGAAGAAGACCGTCCGGGGGAAGGTTGTCGTCCTGGGCGGAGGCCTCGTGGGATGCGAGACGGCGGAGTTTCTAATGGCGAAAGCCAAGGACATTGCGAGCGTCACCGTCCTGGAGATGCTGGACCGTCTGGCGCCGACGGTCTCGGCCAGCTATCGGCCGTTTTTCCTGGGGATGCTGAAGATGCTGGGCATCCGCCTGGAGAACCGGACGACCGTGGAGGAGATCACCGACCGGGGCGTGAAGGTCAACCGGCAGGGGACCCCTGAATTCATCGAGGCGGACTGGGTCGTTCTCGCCGCAGGCCTCCGGGTCGACCCGAAGGCGGTTGAGGCATTTCAGGGCAAAGCCCCGGAAGTCATCGTCGTAGGCGACTGCGTCCGGCCTCGCATGATCAAGGAGGCCATGCAGGAGGGGCTGGCCGCCGGCCTGAAGGCCTGAACCCGAGTCCCGGCTGACCGGAAAGCCGGAAGAAGGAAAACGTGCAGGAGTCCAAATCCCCGAAAAGGAGGAACCGATGGCCATCAGCGAGTCGAAGAAGGAAACCGTAGCCGCCCTGGAGAACATCATCAAGATTGTCGGCAAGATGGGGGTGAAGATCGAGCAGTTCGATCCGGGAGCCGTGAAAGTCCGGCTGCCGAAGGAGCCGAACATCAACCACGTCGGCATGGTCTATGCCGGATCGCTCTTCTCGCTGGCGGATTACACGGGGGGCGTTCTCTTCAGTTCCTGTTTTGACCTGAAAAAATATATCCCCATCCTGAAGGAGGCGTCGATCGTCTACAGGCGTCCTGCCATGAGCGACATGACCATCGAGGCGACGTTCACCGAGAGCGAGATCGAGGAGCTGAAGAAGATGGCGGACAGCGTCGGGAAGGCGGATTTCGTAAAAGAGTTCGAATTGAAAGACGAGAACGGAACCGTCTGTTGCATGGCCCGAGGGAGTTTTCAGATCCGAAAGGCATAGGAAGAGAATTCAGGTTCCGTCGAATCATGATGGGGGGCCGCCGGCCCCCCTTTTTTCAGCCGATCCACATTCTCCATCCTGCCGGCAATCCTTGCTGTATCCGAATCGCCGGGGTCGCAGACATTTGTCCGATAAAAAAAACATGTAAGCACCCATACTTTCCCGATTCGTAAAGATATGTTGACAGGCATCCCCCTTCTCCATATGCTCGCACGGCAGCAAGCCGGTTACAGTCCGTAACCAGATCAATCTTCCCGGTGGACGACATGGATAAGCGAAGCATGACCAGGACACAGCTCCTGGAGGCGCTGGAGGCTGCGGAAAAGTGCATCGAGGAACTGGAAGCGACGGGGATGAGCGATCAGGGCCGGATGAGAGAATCGCAAGCCCGCCGGGAACGATACCGGCATTTTTTCAACCTGCCACAGCTCGGCACGGCGATCGTCGGTCCTGACGGCAACTGGGTCGAAATCAGCGACGAAGTCTGCCGCATCCTCCAGTACAGCCGGGAAGAACTCCAGAATATAAGCTGGCGGGACCTCATGCCGGGAGACTCTCTCCCGGAGGGCCGTTTCAGCACCCGTGCCGTGCTCGACCGTACAATCCGGGCAGGAATCACCGAAATGCAGTTCATCCGGAAGGACGGCTCCCAGGTGGACATCCAGGCTTCGGCGATGCCGATCCGGGGAGAAGACGGCGCCGTCGATTATATCGTCGCGGTGATCCAGGACATCACCGGCCGCAAGCAGTCGGACCGGCTGCTGAACATCCAGAGCGAACTGGCCTTTGCCCTCACGAAGGCAACCTCCGTCCATGAGGCCGCGGAATTCTGCCTGGGGGCCTGCATCCGGGCTACGGAATGTGATTCCGGGGGCATATACCTGCTCGATGACGATTCGCGTGCTTTGAATCTGGTCCATGTACAGGGAGTATCGGACACGTTTGCCGAGAGGGTCCGACAATACGCCGGATCGTCTGCAGGGACGCGGATTGTGCTCGACGGCAGAACTTTGTACTTTGATGCCGCCGACCTGCTGTCCCTTTTCAACGGAGACGACCTGACTGCCGAAGGGATCCGGTCCGTCGGTATCTTTCCAATCCGCCACCTGGACAGGATCATCGGAAATCTGAACGTTGCATCCCATGTATTTGACACCATATCGGAATTCGGAAGGAAGGCCCTGGAGGCCATCGCCAGCCAGATCGGGTCGGCCATTGCCAGGCTGCTGGCGGAGCAGAAGCTCAGGGAAAGCGAGGAACTTTTCCGGCTCCTGTTTGAAAAATCGGACGATGCAAACCTGTTCATGCTGGGTGACCGATACATCGAGTGCAACGAAGCGGCCCTCAGGATCGCCGGGTGTCCCGACAAGTCTCTTCTCCTGCGGCTGACGCCTGCCGAAATTTCTCCGGAGCGGCAGCCCGACGGTGCGCTGTCTTCCGAGAAGGCGATGCGAATGATCGAACTCGCCAACTGGAAGGGTTCCCATCGCTTCGAGTGGGTCCGAAGGAAGCTCGACGGCGGGGAGGTCCACCTGGATGTCATGCTGACGGCCGTGTCGGTGAAGGGCAAGAAGCTTCTTCTTACGACCTGGCGCGACATCACCGAGCGAAAAAGGGCCGAAAACGAGTTGCGGGAATCGCAGCGCAGGCTGTCGGACATCATCGAATTTCTGCCGGATGCCACGCTGGTCATCGACCGGGAAGGCAAGATCATCGCCTGGAATCGGGCCATCGAGGTCATGACGGGACTGCCGAAGGAGGAGATGCTGGGGAAGGGCGGCAATGAATATTCCATTCCCTTTTACGGCGACAGGAGGCCCATCCTGATCGATCTGGCCCTTCGTCCCGATTCGGAGATCGAAGGGAAGTACACTTCAATCCAGAGGGCAGGGGACATCCTGTTCGGCGAATCCTTCACGCCCGCCCTGCCGCCCGGGAACAAACACCTGTCGGCGACAGCATCCGTTCTCCGCGATTCACGGGGCGAGGTCATTGCCGCCATCGAGTGCATCCGGGACAATACGGAGCGAAAAAGGCTGGAAGAGCGGCTCAACCGGGCCGAAAAGATGGAAGCCCTGGGAACGCTTGCCGGCGGCGTGGCCCACGACTTGAACAACGTGCTGGGCGTGCTGGTGGGGTATTCGGAACTGCTGCTGGGAAAATTGCCGGAGGAAAGCCCGCTGAGGCGATATGCGGAGAACATCCTGAATTCAGGCGAAAGGGGAGCCGCGATCATTCAGGATCTGCTGACCCTGGCCAGGAGGGGTGTAACCATCTCGGAGGTCCTGGACCTGAACGGGGTTGTCGCTGATTATCTGAGGAGCCCGGAGCTTGAAAAACTGAAGAACCATCACACAGGTGTGACCATCCGGACGGAGCTCGAGGACGGTCTCCTGAACGTAAAGGGTTCTCCGGTTCACCTGACAAAGACATTGATGAACCTGGTTTCCAATGCGGTCGAATCCATCTCCGGCGACGGGGAGGTGACCATCCGGACGAAGAACCGCTATCTCGATTGTTCGGTCCGGGGGTACGACGAGATGAAGGAAGGAGACTACGCCGTCCTGTCCGTGTCCGATACGGGCCGCGGGATCTCCTCCACGGACCTGGGCAAGATCTTCGAACCCTTCTATACGAAAAAGGTCATGGGAAGGAGCGGGACGGGCCTGGGACTGGCCGTTGTCTGGGGGACGGTGAAGGATCATGCCGGCTACATCGACGTCCGGAGCGCCGAGGGACAGGGGAGCGTCTTCACGCTGTATTTCCCGGTAACCCGGGAAGCGTTGAAGGGGAAGCAGATGAAGGCGCAACTCGATCAATACCAGGGCCGGGGAGAGACGATCCTTGTCGTGGACGATGTGGAGGGACAAAGGAACCTGGCCGTCAGCATGCTGAGCCAGCTCAATTACAGAGTCGAGGCCGTCTCCAGCGGAGAAGCGGCGGTGGAATACATCCGGGAACGCCCGGCCGACCTGCTGCTCCTGGACATGATCATGGACCCGGGAATCGACGGCCTGGAAACCTACCGGCGCATTCTGAAGATCAATCCGCGTCAGAGAGCGGTCATCATCAGCGGATTCTCGGAGACGGACCGGGTTCGGAAAGCCCAGGAATCGGGAGCCGGCGGTTATGTCCGGAAACCCTATACACTGGAGCGCATCGGTCTGGCGATCCGGGAAGAGTTATCCAGAAAGGCAGGCCGTTAAGCATAAAACGGGGGCGGCATGCCGCCGGATGAGCCGCTGCCGGGGCCGAAGAGGACGCCCGGCCTGACATCCTGTTTCCCAAGCAATTTTCGGTTTTTCCCCGTTGTGCGCTTTCCCCGGCGAAAAATTCGCCTTGACCTATATAAAATTAATATATATCCTTCCTGCCATACAAATCGAAACATTCCAGTTCGCAGCCTTCCCCGCTGCAGCGTCGGCATGCCGGTTCGCAGTCGCGATTCCGGCCGATCACAACGGACGATCCTTTACGGTAACGCCCATGTCCGTACGCTACGCCATCCTGGGACTTCTTCACTACCGCAATATGCACGGCTACGAGATCAAGCACCACATCGAGCGCCATTTCGGCCACATGTGGACAATCAACTACGGCCAGATCTATCCGAATCTCCGGTCCCTGGTTGAGGAAGGCCAGATCACCCTGGCCGACATCTCACCCTCGGAAAAAGGCGGTCCCCATCGAAAGCTCTATGCCATCACGGACGCGGGGCGCAACGAATTCGGCCGGTGGCTGGAAAAAGACGAGGACTCGCGGATGTTTCTCCGCGATCCGTTTCTCATGCGGTTCATCTTCTTCGGCTTCGGGAACAGGGAACGGGCCCTGTCCATCATCGACAACCAGCTCCGGATTTACGAGGACCAGCTGCAGCGCCGCCGGCAGCTGCTCGAACGGTGGCAGGAGCAGGGAGAGTACGTGCGCCTCGTCGCCGAACTCGGCGAGGAATTCAACACCATGTATGTGAAGTGGCTGAGAAGGGCGCGGCAGGAAATCCTGGAGCGCATGGAGGCATAAGCGGGAGGAGACCGTCGTTCCCGCGCCAGCGGAGGAGGGACCATGGCGTACACGGGGATCACGCTTGTTACCGGGGCCGCCGGATTCATGGGCAGCCATCTTGTCGAGCACCTCGCTTCCAGGGGGGTGCGAGTCCGTGCGTCGGCGCGTCCGCGCAAGGACGTCTCCTTTTTCGATCGCCTGGGCGTCGAATACGTCCCCGCCGACCTGACCCGGCCGGAAACCCTGCCACCGCTCTTCGCCGGCGGCGTGGACCGGGTCTTCCACCTGGGCGCAATCTGCAATTTTTCCACCCCTTACGAAAGACTATATCCAACCAATGTTGCCGGCGTGGAACGCCTGACGGATCTGGCCCTGAAAGCCGGCGTGAAACGTTACATCCACGTGGGTTCCACCAGTGTCTACGGACCGTACCGGGGCGTCCCCTTCCGCGAGGAAGGCCCGCGGGCTCCGCAGGATGATTACGGCCGGAGCAAGAGAGACGGAGAGGACGTCGTCTGGCGCCGCATCGGGGAAGGGCTGCCCGCCGTCATCACGAGGCCGTGCACAGTTTACGGTCCCCGCTGTACCGACGGGGCGGGCAAGGCCTTTTCCCGTCCCTCCTCGATCGCGGCCATTCCCGGTCACGGCCGGCAGCGTCTCTCCAACATCCGGGCCGAGGACGTGGCGGCCGCGGTGGAACACCTGTCTGAACGGGACGAGGCGATCGGCCAGGCCTACAACATCGCGGAGGACACCAACCCGACGGTTGAGGAGGCCCTGGTCCTGGCCGCGGAAACGTTCGGAACAAAACCTCCTTCCCTCCATCTGCCCCTGGGGCTGCTCAAAATCGTGGCCCTCATCGACGGCCGCCTGTCTGCGCGCCGGGGCCGTATCCCCGACCTGGAATACGACGCCGTCCGGTATCTCTACGAAGACTACATCGTGGACAACACCAAGCTCAAATCAACCGGCTACCGGCTGATTTACCCCGATTTCAGAGCCTCCATGGAACAGATGAAGACCTGCCGGATGCCGGCGGGTGGCTGATATCCGCCCCGTAGCATGGGACGGCATGGGAACGTTTGCGAAACGAAACAAGGCGTGAACGGATAAAGGAGGGGGAACATGGGACAGGTGGTCGTCATTACCGGGCTGGCGGACGGGATGGGGCGGGAAGTGGCAAGGATCCTGGCGAAGGCCGGAGATACGGTTGCCGGATTTGACATGTCCGCGGAGGGCATCGACACGCTTCAGAAAGAACTGGACGAAATCTCCGGGCCTGCCGCCAGGCCGCATTACCTCGTCCCCCTCAACATCACCGACCGCCAGGGGATTCACCGCTTTCGGGACGAGGTGCTGGCAAAATACGGCCGGGTTGATACCGTCCTTTCCAACGTCGGGATCGGCTTCTTCGGTCCCTTCGAGGAGGTCGATCTGGAGGCGGCTCTTAAGTGCCTGGAGATCAACGTCATCGGCGCTGCAGCCATCTTCCAGGCCTTCCTGCCCGCCCTGCGCAAGCAGGGAGGCGGCAAGCTGATCGCCATGTCCTCCCTGGTCGGCCAGATCCCGTTTCCCTTCGAGTCGATCTATTCCGCCAGCAAGTTCGCCATCGAGGGAATGGTCATGTCCCTGCGCTACGAGGTCGAACCTTTCGGCATCCGGGTGGCCCTGATCGAGCCTGCCCAGGTCTCGACGACGTTTGCCGCCAAGATCCACAAACTTCCACCGGAGGGATCGCCCTACCGGGAGCGGGCCCGGCGCTTCATTTCCCGCGACAACGTCCTGATCAAGACGGCGCCGACCCCGATCCAGGCAGCCGAAAAGATCGCCCGCATCCTTCGCGAAGACAGGCCGGCATTCCACAACCAGGTGGATTTCATGAGCACCGTTTTCCTCTTCCTGAACAGGATTCTGCCCGTCGGGGTGCGTGACGCGATCCTGCTGAACCACATGGACATCAAATGAGGAAAGGGGGCCTGTCATGCAGTCCGAAGCGAACGTGAAGGAGCGGCTCAATCTCTATATCAACGGGCGGTGGATGGCGCCCGCCGGGACGGAGACCGTCCCCGTCATCAACCCCTGCAGCGAAGAGACGATCTCGACGGTGGCCATGGGCAACGAAGAGGACATCGATCGGGCCGTTCAGGCCGCCCGGGAGTCCTTTCCTGCCTGGTCCCGGACGCCTGTTCCGATGCGCGTGGCGCTGTTGAAGAAGATTTCGCAGGCCATGGCGGCCCGGCAGAACGAGATCGGAGACACCATCGCCGCGGAAATGGGGATGCCGGCCCCCTGGTCACGGATGATCCAGGCGGGCCTGCCCATTGCCACGCTGAACAGCTTCGTTCCCATCCTGGAAAACTATCCCTTTGAATACGACATGGGCCGGACCCGGATCGTGAAGGAGGCCATCGGGGTCTGCGGATTCATCACGCCCTGGAATTACCCCCTGCACCAGATCATCGGCAAGGTCGCCCCCGCCCTTGCCGCCGGCTGTACGATGGTCCTCAAGCCCAGCCAGCTCGCTCCACTGAATGCCTTCCTTCTCGCCGAGATCCTGGAGGAGGCCGGGCTCCCCCCGGGGGTATTCAACCTCGTCTCCGGGGCCGGCTCCCGGGTAGGGCAGGCCATTGCCTCCCATCCGGAAATCGACATGGTGTCCCTCACCGGCTCCACCCAGTCCGGAATCCTGGTGGCCCGGGCGGCGGCGCAGACGATCAAGCGGGTGACCCTGGAGCTGGGCGGAAAGTCCCCCAATGTCCTCCTGAAGGATGCGGATTTCCCCGTCGCGGTCCGCAAGGGCGTACACCAGTGCTACCTCAATTCGGGCCAGACCTGCACCGCTCTTTCCCGGATGATCGTTCCCGCGGAAAGGCAGGAGGAGGTCGCCGCGCTCGCTCGGGAAGCGGCGGAGTCGATGGTGATGGGCGATGCCTTCACGGATGGTGTCCACCTGGGACCGATGATCGATCCGCAGCAGCTCCACTCCGTTCGCGCCTGCATCGAAGCGGGAATCCGCGAGGGCGCCACCCTGGTGACGGGCGGGACGGAACAGCCGGACCATCTGCCGAAGGGATTCTTCGTCAGGCCCACCGTCTTCGCCGATGTCCGCTCCGACATGACCATTGCCCGGGAGGAGATCTTCGGGCCGGTACTGTGCATCCTTCCCTATGGCAGTGAAGAGGAGGCCATCGAGATCGCCAACGACAGCCTCTACGGACTCTCCGGATCGGTGTGGTCAGGGGATCTCGACAGGGCCAGGCAGGCGGCGAAGAAGATACGGAGCGGCCAGGTGTTCGTCAACGGCGCCGATTTCGACATCGACGCCCCCGCCGGAGGCTACAAGCAGTCCGGAATCGGCCGGGAGCGAAGCAAGTACGGCTTGGAGGAGTATCTGGAAATCAAGGCCTTGATCGGTCACAACCCCGTATGAAAGGGACGTCAGCCTTTGAATCGGACGACGAACCGGGATATTTTAGAGGCGAGGGCCTCGAGGAGGGTCGCATGAAAGCCCAGGCCGTTCCATTGTATGCCGTACCGGAGACGCGCGTCGGCCGTCTGCGGGAGAAAATCGTCCGTGCCCCCCAGGAGGTGTGCATTCAGCGTGCCCGCTACCTGACGGAGGCGATGGCCCGCCATTGGGACCGGCATCCCCTGACCCGCATGTCCCTCGCTTTTGAGCATGTGCTTGAGAACATCGACGTCGTCATCCGCGAGGGCGAACTCATCGTGGGCAGCCGGACATCGAAGCTCAAAGGGGCGCCCCTGTTCCCGGAAAACAAGAGCCGCTGGATCGCCGGAGACCTGGAAAACTTCGACCGGCGCGTCCTCCAGCGAGCCCTCATCACGGAGGAGGAGAAGCGGGAACTGCGGGACGACATCCTGCCCTTCTGGGAGGGCCGGACGGCGGAGGAGCGCTTCGAGGCCCTCCTTCCGGAAGATGTGGCTACCGATATGGACAAATACATCTTCACCATGATGCTGGAGATTACTTACGGCATCGGCCATTTCACCATGAACCACCCCCGGATCCTACGGCAGGGGCTGGCGGGAGCAATCGCAGACGCCGGCCGTCGTCATGGTGCGCTGACAAAGGCGGAGCGGGAAGGGGAGAAAGGGATCTTTTATGAAGCCGTGATTCTGTCCCTGAAGGCAGCGGTCGCCTTTGCCAACCGTTATGCTGCTCTGGCCCGCGATCTGGCAGACCGGGAGGCCACACCGGTACGGCGGGCGGAGTTGCTGGAGATCGCCCGCGTCTGCGAGCGGGTCCCGGAACATCCGGCCCGGACCTTCCGCGAGGCCATCCAGGGCGTATATTTCATCCACCTGATCTCGCAGATCGAGTCGGGGGGGAACTCCATTTCCCTCGGCCGGATCGACCAGATCCTGTTTCCGTATTACGAGGCGGATGTCGCCGCCGGCCGGATCACGCCGGAGCAGGCCCGGGAGCTCCTGGCCCTGCTCTTCATCAAGACCAACGAGATCTGGAACGTCCTGGAAGAGGCCTTCATTCCCGGGGGCGAGGGTACGGAGGGCAAGACGACCCAGAACGTCACCGTCGGCGGGATGGACGCCCGGGGAGAGGACGCGACGAACGCCCTCAGCATGATCGGCCTGGACGCCTTCGCCGATATCCGGACGGTGCAGCCCAACTTCGGCGTCCGGCTCTGCAGCGGATCACCCGAGGCCTTCGTCCTGCAGGCCGCCGGCTATGCAAAAGACGCCGTTCCGCTCCATTTCTTCAACGACGAAGCGATCGTTCCGGCCCTCGTCCGGGCGGGGCATACGCTGGAGGATGCCCGGGACTACGGGGTTGTGGGGTGCCTCGAGCCCAGCGCCCAGGGAAAGTCCTTCTGCTCCACCTTCGCCGTCCAGTTCAACGGCATCAAGTGCCTGGAGTTCGCCCTCTCCAACGGCATCGACAACATCTTCGGCTACCTCTCCGGTCTCGAGACGGGAGATCCCGCATCCTTCGCCTCCTTCGACGACGTCTGGAACGCCTACGACCGACAGGTCGGGCATTTCATCGGGCAGGTGGTGCGGGGCATGGCCGTTCTCGACCAGGCCGTCGCGGAGCTGGTTCCCTCGCCCTTCGCCTCGGCGATGATCGACGGCCCCCTGGAGAAGGGTCTGGACCTCACCCGGGGAGGAGCCGTCTACAACGCCACGGGTGTGCAGCTCATGGGCTTCTCCAACATCGCCGACAGCTTCACCGCGGTGAAGAAGGCCGTCTTCGAGGACCGGCGCTGCACCATCGGAGAGCTTGCCGGCTGGCTCTCCGACGACTGGCAGGACGTGGAGAACAAACGGCTGTTCTTCCTGGAAAAGATGCCAAAGTACGGCAACGACGACGATGAAGCCGACGCCATGGCCGCGAAGGTCATGGCCCACTTCTGCGAGCGCCTCGAGCCGCACCGGAACTTCCGGGGCGGGGCCTTCTGGCCGGGGGTCTTTTCCGTGGGATTCCATCTGGCCTTCGGGTCCTTTACGGGTGCCACCCCTGACGGCCGAAGCGCCGGCGACATTCTGGGCAACGGGATCACGCCCTCCAACGGCCGGGCTCTCCGGGGACCTACGGCGGTCATGAATTCCGTGGCGAAGCTGCCCCTCACGATGGCGACGAACGGCGTCAACCTGAACATGCGCTTCTCCGGGAAGCGCCTGGACCCGGCGATCCTCGCGGCGCTGGTCCGGGGGTATTTCCGGAAGGGCGGTGTCCAGGTACAGTTCAACATGATCGATACCGATGTCCTCAAGGATGCCCAGGCCCATCCCGAGCAGTACCGGGACCTGGTCATCCGGATGAGCGGCTATTCCGTGACGTTTGTGGATCTGAGCGACACGGCGCAGAACGAGATCATCCAGCGGATGGAATACGCCGTATAGCGGGGATGCGGGAAAGGAAGCCGGGAGGCATGCCGTGAGCAAGGTCATGACCATGAAGGAGGCCGTTGCGGCCCACGTCCAGGACGGCGATTTCGTCTACATCGGCGGCTACATCTGCCGGACGCCGTTTTCCGCCGTCCACGAAATCATCCGGCAGCGGAAATCGGGACTGACGATCACCCGGGGGAACGCCGCCGACGATTTCGACATGATGATCGGCGCCGGCGTCGTGAAGCGCTTTATCTCAACCTTCATCTCTCTCGGCCTCTACGGTCTCGCCCGCTGCTACCGGCGATCCCTGGAAAAGGGCATCCCGCACAGGATCGAGGTGGAGGAGTATACGA
This sequence comes from Syntrophaceae bacterium, assembly GCA_013177825.1. Lineage (NCBI taxonomy): Bacteria > Pseudomonadati > Thermodesulfobacteriota > Syntrophia > Syntrophales > Syntrophaceae > Syntrophaceae bacterium. The sequence goes on along the minus strand of JABLXX010000008.1, from coordinate 168,500 downwards.
ACCTCTCGCTTCCGATGATGCTGATGGCCGGCGCGATGGGCATGCCCTTTGTCCCCGTGAAAGACCTGCTGGGGACGGACTTGCTGAACATCCGGGGATTCATGGGAGAGAACAAGTATAAACGGATCGAATCGCCCTTCGACGGCAGGCCCGTCCTGCTCGTCCCGGCCCTGAATCCCGATGTCGGGATCATCCACGTCCAGCAGGCCGACGAGGGCGGGAACGCCCAGATGTGGGGGATCGGCGGGGACTGTAAGTACGGCGCCAATGCATCGAAGAAGGTGATCGTCTCCTGTGAGCGGATTGTCAGCCGGGAGACCATAGGGAAGGACCCCTCCCGGACCATCGTGCCGGATTTCAAGGTTGCCGCCGTGGTGGAGGAGCCCTTCGCCTCGCACCCGGGATACACGCCGGGCTTCTACGACCTCGATCTGGGCTTCGGCTACCTCTACAAGGAGGCCTCCGGCACGGTGGAGGGGTTCGAGGCCTTTCTCAAGGAATGGGTGTACGACCTTCCCGACCGCGCGGCCTATATCCAGCACTTCATCGACCGGTTCGGCTACGCCCGGTTCCGGAGCCTGCAGGCCCGGTTCGATTTCGGCTATCCGGTCAGCTACGAGTACTGAAGTCTGCCAAATCGGAAAGGGGACGCGAGGAGGAACGGTGATGACAGACCATCCCAACGACTACATCAAGCCGGAACTCATGGCCTGCTGCGGGGCGCGGGAGATCCGGGACGGCGACGTCGTCGTCGTCGGCACTGGATTCCCCACCATGTCGGCCAACATCGCCAAGCATACCCACGCCCCCCGGGCGGTCATGATGCAGGAGTCGGGGGTCTACGACGCCCGGCCCCGCCGGCCGGCCCTGTCCGTCGGCGATGCCTGCCTCAATCCCGGAGCCGCCATGATCGGCGGGCTCGTCGACATCATGGGGATGTTCCTGCAGGGGGGCTGGATCGACGTGGGGTTCCTCTCTGGCTCCCAGGTGGACCGCTTCGGAAACATCAACACGACCTGTATCGGACCTTACGATCAGCCCAAAAGCCGGTTGCCGGGAAGCGGGGGTGCCAATCCCATCGGAGCCATGGCGAGGCGCGTCCTCATCATCGCCCAGCACGATCCCCGGCGGCTTCCGGCCCGCGTCGATTTCGTCACCACGCCCGGATACATCGACGGCGCCGGGGCCCGGGAGAAGTGGAATCTGCCGGCCGGCACGGGGCCCCACGTGATCATCACCAATAAGGCGGTCCTCCGCTTCGACCCGGAAACGAAGGAGGCCTACCTGGCAAGCTTCCATCCGGGGTGCACGATCGACGAGATCCGGAGCCTGACAGGCTGGGACCTGAAGGTGGCCGACGACGTCCACGAGACGGAGCCCCCCCGGGCGGAGGAACTGCAGGTCATCCGGGAGGTTCTCGATCCGCACCGGATGATAAAGATTTATGAATCAAAAGGCTACGTATAGGACGGCCGTTGAAAAGGGGTCGTCTGCTGCGTTCCCCTCGTCCCTCGCCGCTCGACGTACGGAAAAGTACGCCTCGCGGCTCGGGGACTTCGGGAGCCTTGCATCCAACCCCTTTTGAACAGCCGGAAATCGCAATGCCGGCGGTCGGTGATCAAAAATTTGACCTGTTTTCGTGACCGGACCCGAGGAGGAGGGCGCTTATGGATCATACGGAGAAGCTGGCGGCGTTCCTGGCGGGGATTACCTTCGACGCGCTGCCCCCGGAGGTCGTCCACAAGGCCAAGCTGTGCATCCTGGACTATGTCGCCAACGTCTACGGCTCCCTGGAACTGGACGCCGTTGCCGCCGCGGTGGAATACGTCCGCTCCCTGGGCGGGCCGGAGCGAGCAACCGTTCTGGGCTGCGGCTTCCGGACGGATCTTCACCATGCGGCCTTTCTGAACGGGACGACGGCGGAGGCCATCGAGGCCCAGGACGGGCTGCGCTTCGGGGGAAACCATCCCGGAACGGCGGTGATCCCGGCCGCCATGGCCGTGGCCGAAGACATGGGGTTGGGAGGAAGGGCGGCCATCGAGGCCGTCGTCGCCGGGTACGAGGCGGCGGACCGTCCGGCGGCGGCGATGCACCCCTGGCATACCCTGGGGGGATTCCTGCCTACCGGGACCTGCGGGACCTTCGGGGCGGCTGCGGCGGCCGCCCGGCTGAGGGGGTGCGACGCGGCGGGAATGCTGAACGCCCTGGGATGCGCCGGTTACCTGGCGCCCGTCTCCATGGCGCAGCAGCTCATGGGCGGCTTCACCGTCAAGATCGTCCAGGGAGGCCAGGCCGCTCTGGCGGGGCTGATGGCGGCGGGGCTGGCCGGCGCGGGAATCACCGGGGACCGTCAGGTCTTGGAGGGGTCGGAACTGAAGGGCGGGTTCACCCAGATCACCACCCGGGCGGAGCCGAAGTTCGAGAAGCTGACGGAAGGGCTCGGGGAGCACTACACGATCAGTGACATCTACTTCAAGCCCTACACGGCCTGTCGCCATACCCACGGAGCCGCACAGGCGGTGCTCTCGCTCATGAAGGAGGAGTCGCCGGATCTACCGGACATCGTTACCGTGGAGGTCTTCACCTACGGGATGGCCGCCATCGCCGTCGGGAAGGGAATTGCAGCGGGAGATACCTTCGTGAGCGCCCAATTCTCCATCCCCTACGTCGTCGCCGTCTGCATCCTCGACGGGGAACTGGGGCCCAGGCAGCTCACGGAAAGGCGGATGGCAGATCCGGCACTCCTGGAACTGTCGAAAAAGGTCACCGTCCGGATGGACGAGGAACTGAACAAGGTTTACCCGGAGAAGACCTCCAGCCGCGTGGAGATCGTCCTCAGGGACGGCCGAAGGCTGGTGCGGCAGACGGACATTCCCAAAGGGGATCCGCGGGATCCCATGGAGGCGGCGGACCTGGCGGACAAGGTCCGCTGGTTTGCGGGCTGCCGGGACCGGAATAAAATCGAACGGATCATCGACATGATCCTCAACCTGGAGCGCCTCCCGGACGTCCGGGAGCTGATCGGCCTGATCTGACGGGAAAGGCGCATCGCATAACGGATGCAAGGAGCGGAAACAATGGATTTTTCCTTGAACGAGGAACAGAAGATGCTTCTGGACACCCTCCGGACCATGGGGGAGCGGGAGAAGTTCCGGGAACGCGCCGCGGAGATCGACCGGACGGGCGAGTTTCCCTATGACCTGATGGCGAAATACGCCGAAATGGGACTGCTGGGGATGACCCTGTCGCCGGCCTTCGGCGGCGGTGGTCAACCGGCGATCAACGCCATCCTGGCCATCGAGGAACTGGCCAAGTTCAGCCCCATGATCGCGGCGCCCGTCTTCGAGTCCAACGTGGGACCCGTCCGGGTGATCGACCTGTTCGGGACGGAGGAGCAGAAGAAGGCGATCATCCCGGGGGTCTGCCGGGGGGAGCGGAGCGTCTCCGTCTGCATGACCGAGCCGGAGGCGGGCTCGGACCTGACGGCCCTCTCGACGAAGGCCGTGGAGGACGGGGACTCGTACATTCTCAACGGACGCAAGATCTTCATCACCGGCGGCGGCCATGCCAGCCACTACATGGTCTACACCCGCTTCGGGGAGACGACGGGCTACAAGGGCATCGGCGGCCTCCTCGTGGAAAAGGGCGCGCCCGGCTTCACCTTCGGGAAACAGGAGGAATTCCTCGGCCTCCGGGGCATGCCGTCCTGCGAGCTGATCTTCGAGGACGTCCGGGTCCCGAAGGAGAACGTGGTCATCAAGGAAGGCGACTTCAGCAGGCTCATGTGGACCTTCGACATCGAGCGGTGCGGAAACGCGGCCATGTGCCTCGGGACGGCGGGGGGAGCCCTGCGGGAGGCCATCGCCTACGCCCAGGCCCGCCAGGCCTTCGGGAGGCCCATCTGCGAATTCCAGGCGATCCAGTTCATGACCGTCGACATGGCCATGAAGCTGGAGGCGGCGAGGCTCCTGGTCTATCGGGCCGCTTCCGGGGCGGGGCAGGGACTTCCCTCCATCTACGATGCCTCCATGGCCAAGTGCTTCGCCAACGAGATGGTGATCGAGGTGACGAACACGGCCATGCAGGTCTTCGGCGGTTATGGCTACAGCAAGGAATTCCCAGTCGAGCGGATGCTCCGGGACGCCCGGGCCTGGGGCGTGGCCGGAGGCACCGTGCAGATGCTCCGCATCACCCTGGCCAGTGTGCTGTACGGCCGGCGCTTCGACCAGCGCCGGGGAAAATAGCGGGAAAGACCGAAAGGGGGGAAACATGGGGATTTACTATCGCAATGCAGACCATCTCTATGAAATCTATGGATATTTCATGGATCGGGTCCTGACGGACGAGAAAATCGGCTCCAAAATGGCGAAAGCGGGGATCATCATCCGCTTCATTTACACGGACCCGGATTCGGAGATCACCATCGACCTGAAGAATCCGCCGGATAAGCCCGGCTATTACGGATCCTACCGCCTCGGTCCCTGCGAGCTTCAGGAGGACGTCTGGTCGAAGCAGGCGGCGGACTTCTCCCACAGCTTCTGGCACGGCCTGGAAAATCCCGTCGCCGCGGTCACCAGGGGCAAGGTCAAACAGGGCGGCAAGATCACCGCCATGCTGAAGCTCCTGCCCGTCGTGAAGCCTGCCTTCCAGATGTTCCCCGTGATCCTGAAGGAACTGGGGTACGACAATCTTGTCATCGCCAGGAAGGGCTAAGACGCGGTCGGGGGCGGGATGCTGGGCGAAAAGGGGACGATCTTCGATATCCAGCGGTTCAGCGTCCACGACGGGCCGGGGATCCGGACGACGGTGTTCTTCAAGGGGTGCCCCCTCCGCTGCGCCTGGTGTGCCAATCCGGAGTCGCAGGACACTCGGCCCCAGTTGATGATGAGGAACAACCGATGCACGGCCTGCGGACGATGTCTCCCGGCCTGTCCCGAACGGGCCGTCCGGCTGACGAAGGACGGGCGCCGCCGCATTTTCTGGAAGAAGTGTACGCAATGCCTCCGCTGTGTTGCCGCCTGCGAGACCGGGGCTCTCTCCATTGCCGGCCGGGAGGCGACGATCGCAGAGATCGTGAATGAAGTGGAGAGGGATCGCTCCTTCTATGAAACATCCGGCGGTGGCGTGACCCTTTCCGGCGGGGAGCCCCTCCTGCAGCCCGAATTCGCCGTCCGCCTGCTGGAGCGCTGCAAGGAAAGGGGCCTGCACACGGCGCTGGATACATGCGGGTATGCCGATCCCGATATCCTTCTGGCGGCGATTCGGTATGCCGATCTGGTCCTGTATGATATCAAGGCATTGGACGACGAGAGGCACCGGAAATACACCGGCGTCGGGAACAGCCTCATCCTCGAAAACGCGAAGCTCGTCGCACGGAGCGTCCGGACCTGGTTCCGGATCCCCCTCGTGGCGGGCGTGAACGACACAGTGGAGGAGATCCGGGAAATTGCGACGCTGGCGCGCCGTCTGGGCGTCGAGAAGATCAGCCTGCTTCCGTATCATGCGGGGGGCCGGGAAAAGAGGCTCCGGATCGGCGCCGGAAAGAGTCCCTTTCGCGGGAACGTGCCGCCGGAAAGACATCTTGCCCGCCTCCGGCGCGCCATCGAAGCGGAGGGCGTTGCCTCTTCGGTCGGGCGCTGAATTCAGAAGCCCGGGGCGCGGGCGGGGGCCGTCACGGGGAAGTCGAACCCGTCGAGGATGGCGCCGCCGGCTCTCTCCTCCGGTCGTCGACGACGATGTTCCGGAGGATGTCCCAGGCTTTTTCCACTCTCTTCCGTTCCTCCTCGTTGGGGTCGATCTTCGAGCGGCCTGTCGAATGGACGACCACGACGTTGCCGTCTTTGTCCTTTACTTCCCGGACCCCCATCGTATCGTACGGGCTCTCTTTGGCGTCCCGTTCCTGCTCGATCATGAGCTGGATCGTCCTGTCGCTGACGCCCGCCTTCTTCAGCTTCAAGACCTGGTCGGCCGTCAGTCCCTGACAGGGCGGGGCCGCCATGAGCAGAACAAAAAGAACGGCCGGGATCATCGTGAAAACGCTTTTCATGGGCAATCCTTCCTCTTTTTTCTTGATTCTTACCATGAATCCGACGCTTTGGGAATGCCGTCAGGGTGCGTTTGACGGCGGGGGATGTTTCCGATATAGAAATCGATCAGGATTTCAACGGAGCAGAAATGGATAACGACAATCTTCCAGCAAAACCATCAGAATCACAAGAGAATGACAGCGCCTACCGGCAGTTTTTTGAAAACGCCCTGGAGGGTTTTTTCCGATCAACAAAGGACGGCCGATACCTGCTCATCAATCCCGCCATGGCGGGGATCTTCGGATACGACTCTCCGGAGGAAATGAAACGGACCGTCACGGATATCGCGGAGCAGCACTATGTCGACCCCGATCAAAGACGGGAATATCTGGAGGCCACCGAGAAATCCGACGGGGGCGTGAATTTCGAAACGAGGATCTGCCGGCGGGACCGGAAGATCAGATGGGTCTCATGCAACGCGCGATGCATCCGGGATGATGACGGAAAGGTCCTGTATTACGAGGGCGTCGTCACGGACATCACCGGCAGGAAAGAGAGGGACGAGATCCTCCAGCGCTACGGCCTTCTCAGTGAGAACGCCAGGGATATCCTCATGTTCGTCCGGCAGACGGACGGCAGGATCCTGGAGGCGAACCGGGCTGCAGAGACGGCGTACGGCTACGCACGGGAAGAGCTGCTGTCCATGACCATCATGGATCTGCGCAAGGAAGATCCACCTGAGATGATCCGGGACCAGATGACCCAGGCGGAACGGGAGGGGATCCTCTTCGAGACGGTTCACCGGCGGAAGGACGGCACGCACTTTCCCGTGGAAGTCAGCTCACGGGGTGCAGAGATCGGGTCGCAGAAGGTTCTCCTCAGCATGGTCCGGGACAACACGGAACGGAAGAAGACAGAGGAGAGACTCCGGTCTTCGGAGCGCGAAAAAGCCATCATCCTGGACACGATGACGGAAATCGTCGTCTACGTGGACAGGGAGATGAGGGTGATCTGGGCAAACAAGGGCATGTACGATGCGTTCCGCTTCACTCCCAGCGATTTTGAGAGAACCTTCTGCTACACGTTGCATGGCCGGCAGGAGCCGTGCTCCTTCTGTCCGGTCCGGAAAGCCATGGAGACGGGGGAACCGCATGAAAACGTAGAACTGTCATCCTATGAGAAAAGCTGGATTCTACGGGGATATCCCGTGCGTGACGAAGAAGGGTGCATCGTCGGCGGAGTGGAGATCGTCACGGACGTGACGGAACGGAAAAAGATCGAGCAGGCGCTGAGACAATCGGAGGAGGAATACCGCCTCCTCGTGGAAAACGCCAGCGATGCGATTCTCATCGCCCAGGACGGGATCTTGCGGTTCGTGAATAAACGAACCATTGAATACATGGGATACACGGCGGAAGAGCTCGCCAGCCGGCCGTTCACCGACTTCATCCACCCCGACGATCGAAATATGGTCTTTGAGCGTTACGCCCGGAGGCTGAAGGGGGAGGAGCTGTCCAATACGTATGAATTCCGGGTCATCAACAAAAGCGGCGAGGAGATGAACGCCCAGATCAATTCCGTGAAGATGAACTGGCAGGGGAGGCCGGCGGTCCTGTCGTTCCTCCGGGACGTCACGGAAAGGAAGAGGCTGGAGAGCCGGCTGCTCAACGCGCAGAAAATGGAGGCCATCGGAACCCTGGCGGGCGGCATCGCCCATGACTTCAACAACCTGCTCATGGGCATCCAGGGTTATGCATCCCTGATTCTGCGAGAACTCGACGAAGGAAATCCGGTGCGGGAACGGGTGATGGGGATCGAGGAGCAGGTAAGAAGCGGCGCCGATCTGACAAGGCAGCTTCTCGGATTCGCCAGGGGCGGGAAGCTCGACGTCCGGCCGACGGACCTGAACGACGTCATCCGCAAAACCTCCACCATGTTCGGGCGCACCAAAAAGGAGATCACCATCCACACCCGCCTGCAGAAAGACCTCTGGGCGACCAGTGTGGACCGGAGCCAGGTCGAGCAGGTTCTCATGAACCTCTACGTCAATGCCTGGCAGGCCATGCCAGGCGGAGGCAGTCTTTATCTGCATACATACAACATCTCCCTCGCCGGTGAAGAGGCGCTGGCCAGCGATCTTCCCGCCGGACGGTACGTCCGGATCGGCGTAACCGACACGGGCCTGGGGATGGACAACAAGACAAAAGAGAGGATCTTCGAACCCTTCTTCACAACGAAAGAGATGGGGCGGGGCACGGGACTGGGGCTGGCCACCGTTTACGGCATCGTTGCCGGCCACGGCGGCGCGATCCAGGTGTACAGTGAAAAAGGGCAAGGCACCAGTTTTCACATCTATTTCCCCGCTTCCGACATCGAGGTGTCAAAGGAGGAAGAGGAAGTCATGAAGGAAGAGATGAAAAAGGGGAGCGAGACGATTCTCATCGTGGACGACGAAGAGGTCGTTGCTGCGGTTGCCAGGGAGATGCTGGAACACCTCGGCTACCAGGTCATTGTCGCCAGAAGCGGGAAAGAGGCGCTGGACGTTTTCTCCGGCCGCAAAGATGAAATCGACCTCGTTCTCCTGGACATGGTCATGCCCAAAATGGGCGGCGGCGAGACGTTCGACCAGCTCAAGGCCATGGATCCCGGGGTCCGGGTCATTCTCTCCAGCGGCTACAGCATTGACGGGGAGGCGAGGCAGATTCTCGGCCGGGGGTGCAAGGGGTTTATCAACAAGCCCTATTCCCTGCAGATGCTGTCCGGAAAGATACGGGAGGTTCTCTCCTGATGCGGTTCGACGATTTTCATGTCGGGGATCGCTTCGAATCGCCCGGATTGACGATGACGGAGAGCGCCATCATCGATTTCGCCCTTCATTTCGATTCCCAGGCCTTTCACATGGATGCGGAAGCGGCGAAGAAGTCGATTTATGGAGGGCTCATCGCCAGCGGCATCCATACGATCGCGGTGACGTTCCGGCTCTGCCTCATGACGGGCGTCCTCAAGAACAACCTGGGATCGCCGGGCTTCGACGAGCTCCGGTGGCTCCTGCCCGTCCGTCCCGGCGATACGCTGCGGGCGCTGGCGGAGGTCATCGAGACCAGGCCCCACCGGTCCCACCCGGACCGCGGCATCGTCCGCATGAAGATCGCCACGCTGAACCAGCGGGACGAGACCGTCCAGACCATCGTCTGCAACCTGATGATCAGAAAATGACGAGCGATCGCGAGGGGAACCGATGTCGATCCGTCTCCCTTGTGATTGCGACCCATAACCTGTTGGAGGACATCTCGTGAAAGCATTGAAAACGGTTCTCGTACTCATTCTCGCCCTGGTCGTCATCCAGCTTGCCCTGACCGGAATCAACATCTGGCAGAAAGGCGGACCCTACAAGGGGCAGACCATGGAACAGATCCTCGGGGTCGATCCCGCCAAGGCCACGGACAAAGACATCGAGAAGCTCGACAAGGCGGCCGTCTTCCAGCTTTTTTACGCCGCCCCGGCACCGAAATTCGAGGACGTGATGGGCGAATACGGCGCGAAAACGCTCCCGGTGGGCATCCTGGCCGCATCCGCCGACTTCTACACGCACAACTTCTTCGGCCCCGGGAGATGGGTGGGGAAGGCGTTCCTCCCCGCTGAAAAAGAGAGGGGATGGGGCTACAATCTCTTTTCAGGCAAGGGAAAGGACGGGAAAGAAGCGATTGCACGAACCAGGAAGATGAACACGTATGTCGGGAAATCGCCTATTGACGGGAAGGATTCCTTCCATCTCGACTACAGCCCGTATAACTCGGGGGCCGTTCATTCCATGCACGACGAGTTGAGAAGGATCAACGACAACCTCCTGCTGGGTATGGGGTACATGGCGCTCGGCGGCGGCTCGATCAACCCGGCCCCCTTCCTGGTCATCGGCCCCGCGGCTCCGTGGGTGGGACCGGATAAATAACAACGGGGGCCGTATGAAATCCGCCCCCCGCTGCAAAATGGGACCGGCACAAATGGATCTGATCCTGTTCAAGAGTATTTTGCCAGACGTCTATAAAATTTTGTTCGTGTCATACCTAACATCGCGGCGGCTTTTTTCTTGTTGCCGCCGGCATGTTTAAGAGCATCGAGTATTTTCAGCTTTTCGAACGATTCGAAGTCCTTTAAAGGAGCGATCGCGTTTGTCGGTTGATGATCGCTCTGTTCCGTGTTTGTTACGGATAGAACGTTCATGACGTCTTCAGGAATGATCAGGTCACCATTCGACAGGACGGACAATCTTTCCACAACATGCTTCAGTTCTCGAACATTTCCCGGCCATTGATGTTGTTTCATGATATCCATCGCATCTTTGGAGATGGTCTTGTTCAGGTTATACTTCTTATTAATTTCATCAAGAAAATGGTGACACAAGGGGTAAATGTCCTCCATCCTTTCGCGGAGAGGCTTTATATGGATCGGCACGACACTGAGTCGATAATACAAGTCCTCTCGGAAGAGTCCTTTTTTAATCATTTGATCGAGCGGGCGATTCGTTGCGGCGATTATTCGAACATCCAGCTTGATCGTCTGAGTACTGCCGATCCTGCGGATTTCATTTGACTCGATTGCACGGAGAATTTTCACCTGAATATCCTGAGGAATGTCCCCAACCTCGTCGAGAAAAAGAGTACCACCATGGGCAACTTCAAACAGCCCCATTTTGCCTTCGCGGAGAGATCCGGTAAACGTGCCTCCCTCATAGCCGAAGAGTTCGGATTCGAGAAGGTTTGCAGGAATCGCGGGAATGGAGACGGGGGTGAAGGATTCGTTTCGGCGGGAACTGTTGAGGTGAATCGTCTTGGCGACCACCTCCTTGCCCACGCCCGATTCACCTGTAATTAACACGGTGTAGTCAAACGGTGCCACTTTGAGCAAAACTTCCAGAAGCGTCTTCATCTCCGTGCTGTCAAAAATATTATCTTTATCAAGCAGGAGCATTTTTCTGAGATGCTCGATCTCTCTTTTGTATTTTTTGTTCTGACGCCTCTCTTTTTCCAGGTTTACGCGTAACGCATTTAATTCCTGGATATTAGTCGATGTCCCTACAACAAAAAGGAGATTGTCCTTGTCATCGAAGATGGGTTTGCATCGGGTCATGACCTCCGTGCCGTCCTTGGCATAGACGATACCGGACACCTCTTTTCTTTCCCTGATGGCGGCATAAACAACGCTGCCTCGAATATAGCCCTCCTCAACGAGTTGTTTCTGCGTTTTTCCGATGATCTCACTTCGCGTAAATTTCATGGCTTCGCAGATGCCCTTATTCAACCACAGAACATGGGCCTCCGGATCGAAAATTACAACGACATCGGAAATATGATCCAGGATCTCCGGCATTTTGATCAGAAGATCGTGTGCCATTTCCATGTTTCCCATCAGCCATTGTCCCCCCTGATTGTGTCCTGTGTATCGCCTGACCTGTTACACATTAGAACATAACAGGACGTATCGCAAGCGGATTGTACGTGCATTCCCGGAAAACACGTTTTGTGCTCGGAACATGCTTTGAAGATTCGTATAGTTACATTCCATGTCGGCTTGGGGCACACTCGTTGCAAACCGCCTCTCAATTGCGCGCGCAGTTCTTGGGTAAACATGAACAAAAACAAGTTACTAATCATGAAAGAAGGAGGAAGACCATGATCCTGAGAAAGATCAATGATGTTGAGAAAATAGATGTCGGAAAGCCGTTTGGTGCGCCGGATAATTTCATGGTGATTCAGTGGATCATCAGCAATGAGGTCGGCGACGAACGGTACCGTCATTCATATGCCTTGAGGAAATACACGCTGCAGCCAGGTATTCCGATCGAGATGATCCCATTCCACAGCCACAACTATATTCAGTCGCCGTGCATCATTTCCGGAACCATGATTTTTCAGAACGGAGAAGGGGAGACGGTAGAGGCAGGACCCGGGGATACGGTCTATTTTTACGCCAATGAACCCCATCGGGGAACGGTCAAAGGGGACAAACCTGTAGAACTTTACTGCATCATTGATTGCCCCGGCGGTGGTGAAGATTGCGTTCCCGAAGTGCCGAAAGCCATGACGGGCGGATGTGGTTGAAAGTCGCATCGGTCTCTGCATCTGAAATTAAAGGAATTCAGCATCGTGTGCTGACTTAAGGAGATGAAAAAATGAAAACATGGACGATCAAGGTTCTCTATTTTGGAAGTATAAAGGCAAGGCTTTCAATGATGTGGCCGGCGGGAATGCCTCCACTGGGGGACATGGACATCGATCTTGAAGGGCCCTATCTCGGCTTCCTGCTCCAGTCCGGGGGGCGGAATATCCTCGTAGATACCGGTATTAACGATGGTTTCATTGTCGACGGCAAGGCGTGGGGTGCTCTGCCCGCCGAAGGCGGAGCAGTCCTGGTTCAAAAAGGGCTGGAAAAGGAGAATCTTACGCCAAAAGACATCGACACCGTCATTCTTACGCATCTCCACAACGATCATGCAGGGAATTGTCATTTGTTTCCCGATGCCCGCTTCATTTTCCAGAAGGATGAATGGTGGAATATGCTCCATCCGATTCCACAACAGCTTGCAAGGGGCGACTATGACTTGAGCATGATCGACTTTTTTAAAAAGCCGGACGTGAACAAGATCATGCTGGACGGCGATTTTCAGCTCGAAGACGGCATCACCGCCTATAAGGTACCGGGCGGACATTCTCTCGGCAATCAGGTGATTGCGGTGAACACGAAAAAAGGAACGGTTGCGCTGCTGGGCGATATTGCCCTGACGAACTTCATGGCCTTTCCCGGTACGACAGAACTTGTAGATATGAAAGGCAAATCGCATCCCATTCCGCCTGCGCCGAAAACGATCGGTCCGGCTGTTCCGCACCTCGTGATTTACGATTTGTTCTCCTTCTATGCCGGCATCAACAAGGTCAAGGCCATCGCATCGCGTTACGAACCGGGATTTGTCATCCCGGGACACGAACCGTCCCTGATTTTCACGGGCATATAGACTGAGAATTGCCGTTGGGAACATGTCCTACATGAACGGCAATGAGGGGGACGGCATTCATGGAGGGCATGGAAGCTTTTTTAGACAGCCTGTGGATCATGAAATTCCGAACAACCTGCCGGGGAGGGAGAGATCTTCTCCGGCAGGTTGAGCAATCCAAAAGAGTTTCGCCAGTCAACAGAAAGGAAGAATGAAATGGACCGGAAGGGACAACTCTGGGTTTTGCAGACGTTGATGGGAATGGTCGGGTTTGATGTGCAGCATCCCGGATCGCAGAGCTTTGCAGAAGCGCTCGGCTATAATCACGCGGATATGCTCAAAATCATCGAGCAGATGAAAACGGGGGCCATGAGCACGAAATATTTGACGATGGTTGCCGGCGAAAACGAGACAAGGGCGATGAACGCCGAGGAGAGAGGGTATCAGTTATCGGCTTCCGAGCTTTATCAGCGGGCCGCCTATCTTTATCTGAGAGCCCAATATACCTATTTCCGGGACGATCCGCGCAAGACGGCGCTCCATACCAAAGGGGTCGGCTGCTATCAGAAAGTCATGCAGCTCAGCCCTACACCCATCGAAAGAGTGGAAATCCCTTTTGAAGGCAAGAAAGTCTACGCGATTCTTCATCTGCCGGCGAAATCGGGAAAGGTGCCGTGTGTTCTGCTCGTTCCCGGAATGGATATGGTCAAGGAGGAATGGCACGTAATTGCAAAGCGATACTATGTCTCCCGCGGCGTGGCCGTCATGGCGATTGACGGACCGGGGCAGGGTGAAACCCTTCTCCACGGTCTGAAGGTAACAATCGACAATTATGAAAAAGCGGCATCCGCCGTTGTCGATTATCTTGTCGAGCGTCCGGAAATCGACAGCGAAAAGATAGCCGCCATGGGTGTGAGCATGGGATCCTACTGGGGATCGCGGATCGCCTCCCATGAGCCCCGCCTGAAGGCGTGTGCGACGGGTCTGGGATGTTACGGTCCGAAAGACGTTCTCTTCAACATCGCCCAGCCAAGCTATAAAATCAACTTCATGTTCATGTCCGGAATCGAGAGCGAGGCGGAGTTTGACGAGAAATTTACGAACGGTATGAGCCTGGTCGATCTTATCCCGAAAATCAAATGTCCCTATCTCATGTCCGTTGGAGAGTTTGACGAACTCGATCCCCTGGAAAGGGGACTGATGATGTACGAATCCGCTCCCTGCCCAAAGGAGCTGTGGGTCTGGGAAAACGAATTTCATCCGCTGGGAGGCGTGGCCAGCGAATTCTTCAGTCTTGCGTCCGAGTGGATCCTTGAGAAATTGGGCGGTCGGTACGACCCCAACATGGACGACCGGTTTTACATCGACAAGGATGGTAAGTGGCATAGGGGGAATGGATGGCCATTGTGGTGGATCATGTAACTCTTCGGTAACTGCATGAATCAGATGACTCTAGACCGGCAGTTAAAGATCACATCTTAAGGGGATATGAACAAATGAAATTCCGTTTCCTGATGCTCATATGGTTGTTTATCGTCGTACTCGTTTCATTTTTCGATCGAGTGAATCTCGCAGTGGCAGCGCCCATGATTATGGCTGAGTTTGGCATCACACCGACACAACTCGGAATCGTGATGGCAGGATTCACCATTGGCTATACGATACTCAGTTTTCCGGCCGGCTTCATAGTACAGCGGTTCTCTTCCCGTGCATTGTTAACATGCATAATTGTTCTGTGGTCCGTTATGACCGGCCTGACCGGCATCGCCTGGTCATTTGCGAGCCTGCTTGTCATTCGTATCTTGTTCGGCATGTGTGAAGGACCCATGTTTTCTGCCAATGCTAATCTCGTCAATCTATGGATGCCCCCCAGGGAGAGGGGGATTGCACAGGCCATGTGGCTGGCGGCTATTCCCGTTGGTGTTTTGCTGGGAAACGTGGCTAGCGCGGCTGTTATCAGCACCTATGGCTGGCGGAGCGTATTTCTCGTATTTGCGGTTCTTGGCTTGGTCGTCGCTGTGCTTTCCTGGAAGATTGTACGGGACCGACCGGAAGATCACCCCAAAGTCTCACCGGCAGAGCTGAGAAGCATCAAAGATGCCCAACGGTTACACGATGGCAACAACATAGATGATGAAGCCGGTTCTACCATGAAAGAACTTATGATGAATCCATGGGTGTGGGTTCTGAACATCCTATACTTCGCAGCAGCCATGTATTTGTGGGGAAATCTCAATTGGCTTCCCACGTATTTCAGCATAGCCCGCGGTTCCAATCTCATGTCATCCGGTCTATATGCTGCAATTCCAATGATTAGTGCCACTGCAGGACTCTTCGTTATGGGATGGTTGTCAGATCGTTTCGGTAAGGACCGAAGTCTTTGGCTCGCACTCACTCTGTTTATGGCCGTTCCTTTCACTATTTATGGGGTTATCGCATCTTCCTTAAGTAACTGCTTGTGGGGTTTTTCTCTTGCAACCTTCTTCTGCTTTGGATCCTACGGCATCATTTATACGCTTCCCATGGAAATCTTCAATCGTGGCGACGCACCAAAAGTAACGGGCATCATGTTGGCATGGAGTTCACTGGCCGGGATAATTGCCCCGATCTTGGTCGGCTTCATCCTGCAGCATACCCGGTCCTTTGATTATGCTTATTATATTTTTGCAGGATTAGTTTTTATAGCAGGCTGCCTGTCATTGGTCTTATTGACCCGGGAGCGATCACTAAGGATCTTGAAGACAGTTAAAGTTGTATAAATAGGTCAACTCATCAATGACTCATTAAAAAATATTGGGGAAACAGAGGAACTGGAAGATGAGCAGGGACAAAATCGTCATTGTAGGCGGAAATGCCTGTGGTGCAAAGGCGGCCGCACGCATCAAGAGATTGAATCCGGATGCGGACGTAAACGTTTTTGAATTGGGCGCGGAGGTATCCTATGCTGGCTGCGGTATGCCGTTTTATCTGTCAGGTGAGGTCAGAAGCGAACGCGAACTCATGAGCACCTCAAACGGCGTAGTGAGGGATGCGAGTTATTTCAATTCGTTCAAAGCGGTCAAGGTCAACACGAACACCCGTGTGAAGGATATCGACCGAGATTGTAAAGTCGTTTTGGTGGAAAACCGTTATGTGAGCGGAATAAAAGAGATCCCATACGATCGCTTGGTGCTGGCGACAGGAAGCATGCCGGTCATGCCCGACATAGAGAACAGGAATCTGAAGAATATCTATTTATTATCGACAATGGATGATGTTCGCATGATCAAAGCGGCTATGAGAGGCAGCGGAATCAAAAGTGCTGTGATCGTGGGAGCGGGACTGATAGGGCTTGAGGTCGCCGATGCCCTTTTAAAACGGGGCATTCGAGTGACGGTCATCGAAATGCAGAACACCCTTATGCCGACTCTATTTGATCGGGAAATGGTTTTCAATTTACAGAAAGAAATTACAAAGGGTGGTGTCACGTTGATGCTGAACAGCAGAGTCTCAGCTTTCCTGGGAGACGATTCCGGATGTGTAAGAGGGGCCATTTCCAGCGGCCGGGAGATTTCCGCAGATATGGTCATTCTATCCGTCGGTGTCAGACCCAACACGTCTCTTGCGGTAAAGGCGGGGCTTGATATTGGCCGGACGGGGGCCATCCGGGTGAACCGCCATATGCAAACCTCCGATCCATTGATTTATGCCGGCGGTGATTGTGTTGAAAATAGAAATATGATCACAGGCAGGGCCGTTTATGCCCCGATGGGTTCGACGGCAAATAAGCACGGGCGTATCATTGCGGACAACATTTGCGGGAAAAGTTCTGTGTTCGAGGGTGTTTTGGGCACCGCTATTTTCCGGTTCAAAGATTACAATATGGCTCGGTCGGGTTTAACGGAAACAGAAGCAAAAGCAGCAGGATACGATTACATTACGGTCATAAGCCCGTCACGGGATCGAGCACATTTTCATCCGGAATCAAAGCAGATCATCATAAAATTGATTGTAGACAGAAAAACCGGATGTCTCTTCGGCTCCCAGATTGTAGGGTTGGGAGACGTGGCCAAGAGGGCAGATATAGTCGTTGCCGCCATGAAAAACCGCGCTTCCATCGAGGAAATATCATCCTATGATCTTGCTTACGCACCTCCTTTTTCCGCTGCCATGGACAGCCTCATTACGGCGGCAAATATTGCCAGGAATAAGCTGGATGGCACAGCAGAGTCGGCCCCTCCTGAACAAGTCTGGAACATGATGCAAAACAGTGAAGATTACATCCTGTTGGATGTCCGGTCTCCAATGGAGTTTGCTGCGATGAAATGGACCGATCCGCATGTTGTTAATATCCCTCTCGAACAGCTCCGCAATGAAATCGGGAGAATTCCCAGGGACAAAACGATCATCACGCTGTGTCAGGTAGGCATTAGAAGCTATGAGGCGCAAAGAATTCTTTCGTGCTCAGGGTTTACAAACGTCAAATTCATGGATGGCGGTTTTTCGTGCTGGGCTTATGAAGCCGCATCATGAAGGCAGCGCATGCATCTGATTGAAAGTGCCTGCGACCGCAATGAAAGGACCCTCCAGGAAAGCGATGCCAGGGACGAACTTCCGATGGCGACTTTCCTGGAAGGTCTTCCATGATTCAGGGAAGAGAACCTGGCCGAAATGATAGCGGTATAACAAAACTGCCTCTGGCTATCGGCCCTGTCGCAAAATTGGTGGGACCAGTTTAGGAGCAGATAAAAGGGGGACAGGTATGAACCTGTCCCCCTTGCTTCCCGTGACAGCCCCCGCGCCCCGGCTTTATAGCGGGCCGTCAGCCCTTCGTCATCTCTTTGATCTCATCCTTCAGCGCCAGCTTGCTCACCTTTCCGTTGGCCAGAAGCGGCAGGAGGGGCCGGATGATGAACTTTTTCGGGACCTTGAAGTTGGCCATTTTCCCCTTGCAGTATTCCCGGAGTTCCTCCTCCGTGACTTCCTGGCCCGGCATGGGCATGACGAAGGCCCAGCCGACCTCCTGGTAGATCTCGTCGGGGACGCCGATGACGGCGGAGAAGAGGACCTTTCCCTGGACCTCCAGGATCTCCTCGATCTCACGGGGGTAGACGTTCTCCCCGCCGGTTTTGAACATCTCCGACTTGCGGCCGGTGATATGGATGTAGCCCCGGTCGTCCTTCCAGGCGAGGTCGGTCGTGTAGTACCAGCCGTCCCTGTCCAGCACGTCCGCCGTGGCCTTCGGATTATTCAGGTATTCCTTGAACATGAAGGGTCCCCGGACGGCGATCTCGCCGACTTGGCCGTCGGGAAGCTCCCGGCGCTCGCCGTCGACGATCTTCAGCTCGAAGGGCGGTGCGATCTTCCCGGCCGTCTTCATGAGGGTTTCCATGTCATCGCCCTTCTCGGTGAACGTGACGAACCCGCAGACCTCCGTGCTGCCGTAGCCGGTGATCAGCATCGCCCCCGTCTGGGCGCAGATCCCGGAGAGGACGTCGAGCATGACCTTCGGGGCCGCGGCGCCGGCCCAGGCGACGAGTTTCAGCGCACTGAAATCGGTCTGGAAGAACTCGGGCTGCCGCATCTGGAGGAGGAACATGACCGGGAGCTGCCCGAACATGGTGATCTTCTCCTTCTCGATCATTTTCAGGGAGCCCACGGGATCGAAGGAATCCATGAAGACGGTGCAGCCCCCCGCCAGGATGGCGGCGAAGCCGATCTCCACGTCCGCCGCCACGTGGTTGATGGGGAAGTGGAGCAAGGCCCTCATGTCCTCACCGACATAAAACTTCTGCACCTCCACTTTGATGTTTTCCACGATGCTCCGGTGGGTGTGGACGACGCCCTTGGGCTTGCCCGTCGAGCCGGAGGTGTACATGAGGAGCGCGTCGTCGGTTTGCTTCACCCGGGCGGCACGCTCCGCCAGGGCGGCGTCCAGCTCCGGCCGGGGCAGGGACGTGAAGGCCGCGAAGTTTTCCGTTCCCGGAACGGGCTCGCCGATGACGAAGACCTTCTTCAGGAACGGGAACTCGTTCTTCAGGGCCTCGATGGTCCCGGCCAGGTCGTTGCCGAGAAACGTGCGGACGGCCATGAGGACGGCAGGCTTCGCGTCGCCCACCTGGTAGCGCAGTTCGTCGAGGGTGAACTTCGGGTTCAGGCCCAGCCACATGGCGCCGATCTTTCCCGCTGCCATGTAGGTCGTGAGAAACTCATTCCGGGCCGCCGACAGGAGGGCCACCCGGTCTCCGGGCTGTACGCCCGCGGCCAGGAAGGCCTTGGCGATGCCGTCCATGCGGGCCTTGAAGTCCCCCCAGGTGAGGCGCTCGTCCCCGAAGACCAGGGCCTCGGCTCCGGGCTTCTCCGCGGCCCATTTTTCCACGTAATGCCAGGTAAGATTCAGTTTCTGCCAGTCCATGATTCCCTCCTTTGGCGGCGATGGGTAAGGGGGTGAAAGGGATACCGGCTGCAGGATCGGCCGGGCATGTTGTTCCCGCAGAACGAAAGAATCAGGCCAAGCCGAGGACGACGGCCCCGTCTCGAATGGCGCGTTTTCCCTCGGCGTTCTCGACCTCGAAGAAACAGTGAGTGGCGGGTCCTTTCGACGCTCTTCCGATCAGGCGGATCCGGATCTCCGATCCGGGAATCACCATGCCGGTAAAACGGCAGGAGATGGACTTTACCCGATGAGGATTGCCGTCCGCCTCGCGGTTCGTCACCTCCCGGACGGCCAGGGCAAGCGTTGCCGTCCCCTGGTGGATAATGTCCGGGAGGCCCACGGCGCGGGCGAAGGCCACGGAGGTGTGGATCGGGAAGTAAATATTGGTGCAGCCGTCGTAGACGAAGGGAGCCGTTCGGTCCACGAATACCGAGGCTTCCCAGATGGGCGGTCCGATGGCCTCGAAAGACGGTGCCTCGGGTAGAGTTTCCGCGCCGCGGCCCTCGTCGACGCACCGGACGCCCCGCATCATGCCGCCGATGTGTTCCGTGAATACGGGATTTCCGGCCTCGTCGGACACGTCGTAGCGAATGACGAAAAGCGTTCCCGCCTTGTGGGGGAGAATCGCCGCGATACGGCCTCTCAAGGAGAGCCTGTCCTCCGGCCGGACGAGGCGGTGGATGGCCAGGTGCTCCGTGTAGTGGACCTGGGTGTTGACGATCTCCTTCGGGAACTTTGCCGACTCGATGAATTCGGCGATCCGCTCCGTTACCGGCCAGGTGACGGCGACGGAGAACATGGGCGGGGCGACGATGCCACCGGGCCGTGAATCGTCGAGATACCAGGGGTTGCCGTCGCCCAGCGCGGCGGCATAATTCGTCGTCTGACGCCAGGTCACGGCCGTCTCATAGGTCCTGAGCGTGGTTCCGACATGACGGGATGAGATCTCCATGGTGCGCTGTCCCTCAATACCGATTCTATCGGCGCGGTCTCGCCGGCATGCCGGGCATGGCCATTTTCTTGAATCCTGCGGGCGGCTCGAAGAGGCTGTCCGGTTGGCTTCCCATGCGGATGTTCCGGTACTCCATGCTCCAGCTTCCGTCCACGGCAGCCGACTTGACGGGGAATTGGTTCAGGTCCGTCGCCAGCCACTGGTAGGACTTCATCTGCCTCTGCCCGTCCTTGTAAGTGATCTCGTACTTTTTCGTGGGATGGCCGTCGACCGTGTCCGAGCCGACCAGTTTCCGGCTGATTTCACCTTTCATCTTCTCCTGGGGCTCCTGAGCCTTGGAGGGATCGAAGGTCATCTCCATATAGGTTTTCTGCTTCGGCATGACGATCCAGGTCTTCATCAGGTCCTGCCGGGAGATGGTGATTGTGTCCTGCTGCTTCGATTCCCAGCGGAATTTCTTGTCCTTCATGTACACCTTCGAAGTCATCCCCTTGCCGCCTTTTCCCTTGTTTACCATGTCTGCGGAAAACTCCATGGCCAGCGCCGTCCCCGCGAAAATGAGCGCAATCATCATGGCCGCCAGGACAAAAAGCCGTTTTTTCATGATTATCCTCCACTATGATTATTTTTGAATCTGACGCATTTCATAGCATGGGAGAAGCCGGCGGTCCACTTCCATCCGTTCTTTTTCCAGTGGCCTGCCGACAGGGAGTTCAGCGTAGCCGCGACTGCCCCGGCAAACACCTTGTGGCCCTGTTCATTGGGCAGCCTGGCGTCCTTCTGGACCAGATCGGCCTGAAGCAGCCCGTGGTCTGCGATGTAGCCTGCCCAGAACGTGTGGACGGGAACCAGCGTACAGCTCAGGTCCACGGCCACTTCCCGGATGGTCCGGTAATAGATGCCGAGGGCCTGCATCTCGCAGGGATCGTCCCAGAGGTGGGAGGTCAGGAGGAGGATCGATGGGGGAGGTTCGAGCGCCTGGGCCCGGTGCACCACCCGGACCAGGTTTTCCTTGAACTCGGATCGGTAGACCGGAAAGAAGGCGTCGTCCACGCCGAAGTGAAGGATCAGGATGTCGGGCCCGAGGGGCTCGATGTCCTCCCGGAACGTGGAGACGGCGTCGAAGGAGTTCTCGCCGGCGCGTGAGCGATTCAGGACTTCAATCCCAAGGGTGGCGCCCCAATGCCTCAGGATCTCCACGTAACTTTTCTTTACGCCGACGCCCGCCGGGATGCTTCCGCCACGCACAAGGATGCGCAAGAACCGTCTCCTTTCCCAATGTTGCTGATGGGCTAATATACCATAATATTGATAGGTTGCCAGCCAAAGAACTTGACTTGTGCGATTCGGGCGCTATACTGGCGGCAGATTTCCAGACATCGGAGCGACGGGCGCAACAGACAGATTCCGGTCCATTCCAATACAGACGGTGATTCCAATGAATCGATCGCCGAGACCCCGATTCTTTCGAAGGAGAAACGGGGTTTTTTTTGTTCGGGGGTATGGAGGACGGCGACTGCCGATTCGATGCATATCCGGTGAATGAAGGGATTCTCATGACCCATCTGGACGGGAAAAAGAACGAGTCGGCAGAGGAAATCGCCGCGCTGAAGCGGCGAATCCGGGAGCTGGAAAAGGCGGATGAAGATCGCCGGCTGGCCGAGAATGCCCTGCGGGAGAGCGAGGAGCGATTCCGTACGCTTGTTGAGCATGCAAGCGACATCGTCTTCCGGACCGATACCAGGGGATACTTCACCTTTATAAACCCGGAGACGCTGCGGGTTGCCGGATACAGTGAAGAAGAAATCGTGGGAATGCCTTTCTCGGCCCTGATCCGGCCGGATGCACTCGACAGGGTGACCCGTCATTTTGGGATCCAGTATGTCAAGGAAATCTCCAACACGTATCTTGAGTACCCCATTGTCAGGAAAGACGGCCGGGACCTCTGGCTCGGGCAGAACACGCAGCTTCTCTTTCAGGAGGGAGAAGCCATCGCCTTTCAGGCCGTGGCCCGGGATATCACCGACCGGAGGCATGCGGAGGATGCCCTGCGGGATAGCGAGCGGCAGTACCGCCTCCTCGCCGAAAATTCGACCGACGTGATCTGGA
This sequence comes from Syntrophaceae bacterium, assembly GCA_013177825.1. Lineage (NCBI taxonomy): Bacteria > Pseudomonadati > Thermodesulfobacteriota > Syntrophia > Syntrophales > Syntrophaceae > Syntrophaceae bacterium. The sequence continues at coordinate 146,010 of JABLXX010000008.1, read as the reverse complement.
CCATGACGCTGGACGGCCGCTTCACCTATGTCAGCCCTTCCGTCAAGGCGCTCAGCGGCTACACGCCCGAGGAGGTCATGGAGATTCCCTTCCACCAATACGTGGTGGAATCCTACGTCGAGCCGGCCATGACCGAACTGGCCGCGCAGCTGGCAATGTCCCCGGCGGATCGCGCCCGGTCCATGACGCTGGAGATCCAGCAGTACTGCAAGGACGGGTCGGTCAAGGACATCGAGATCACCGCCTGCTGGCTGTTCGACGAAAACGGAAACCCGGTCGGGGTGCAGGGAAGCACGCGGGACATCACGGACCGGAAAAAGATCGAGGAGCAGTACCGCATCCTGGCCGAGCTTTTTGAACTCTCGCCCCTCGCGATCGCCGTGCACGACCTGGAGGGCAGGTTTCTTTACGCCAACCAGCGACTGCTGGAGCTCCACGGCTATACCCGGGAGGAGTCCGAAGGCCTGAGGGTCCAGATGCTCGACACGCCGGAGAGCGCAGCCCTTATTGAGGATAGGGTTCGGGAGGTCATGACGACCGGGGAAGCGCGGTTTGATGTGGAACATCTCCGCAGGGACGGCACGCGCTTTCCCATGGAGGCCATCGCCAAGGCGGCGAAATGGGGGGGGAAGGACGTCGTGCTCAGCGTGGCCACCGACATCACCGAACGCAAACGCATGGAAGAGGCGCTGCGGGAAAACGAGGAGCAGTATCGCTTAGTCGTGGAGAACGCGGAGGAGGCCATCTCGATTGCCCAGGAGGGCCGGCATTGTTTTATCAATCGCCGCGCCGTGGAAATCATCGGCCGCCCCAGGGAAGAAATACTGGACACGCCTTTCCTGGATTATGTTCACCCCGACGACCGGAAGATGATCGCGGAGCGATACAGGAAAAGGATGAAAGATGAGCATGTTCCCAGCGTATACACCTTCAGGCTCCTTGCCGGGAATGGATCGGTCAAGTGGATCGAGATTCATGTGACGCCGATCTCATGGCTGGGTCAGCCAGCCACCCTGAATTTCTTCAACGACATCACGGACCGCAAGCAGGCGGAGGACGCCCTGCGCGAGTCGGAAACCCGCTATCAGGCCTTTTTCGAGACGACGGGGGCCACCATGCTGATCGTCGAGGATGACATGACCATCTCCCTGGCGAACAAACGCTTCGAGGGCCTGACGGGCTACCGGCGGGAGGAGGTGGAGGGAAATAGGAAATGGACGGAGTTTGTCGAGAAGGAAGACCTGGAGAATATGGTCGCCCGACACAGGCTGCGGCGGACGAATTCAGATGACGTGGAAAAAAGCTACGAATTCCGGCTGCGACACAGGGACGGCTCCGTGAAGCATATTCTCCTGACGGTCGGCCTGATCCCGGGGACGAAACAGAGCGTCGCCTCGCTCATCGACATCACCGATCAGCGGAACGCCGACGAGGAGAGGCGGAGGCTGGAGGAGCGCCTGCAGCACGCCGACAAGATGGAGGCCATCGGCACGCTGGCCGGCGGCATCGCCCACGACTTCAACAACCTCCTCATGGGCATCCAGGGCTACGCCTCACTGACGCTCCTGGATCTGGATCCATCCCATCCCCATTACGAAAGGCTCAAGCGGATCGAGGAGCAGGTGCAGAGCGGCACGGACCTGACCCGGCAGCTCCTGGGCTTTGCCCGCGGGGGACGGTACGAAGTGAAGCCCACCGATATGAACGAGATCGTGAAGAAGACCTCCTCCATGTTCGGTCGGACCAAAAAGGAGATCGCCGTCCATCGGAAATATGACAGGAAGCTGTGGAGCGTCGAAGCCGAACGCGGCCAGATGGAGCAGATCTTCATGAACCTGTACGTGAACGCCTGGCAGGCCATGCCGGGAGGCGGGGAGATCTTTCTGGCAACGGAAAACGTCATCGTGGACGAGGCGGACGCACAGCTCCTGTCCGTCATTCCCGGAAAATACGTAAAAATCACGATCACCGACACCGGCACGGGGATGGATGCCAAGACGAGGGAGCGGATCTTCGATCCCTTCTTCACAACCAAGGCGATGGGAAGGGGAACGGGCCTCGGACTGGCGATGGTCTATGGAATCGTCAAGGGGCACGGGGGCATGATCCACGTGGAGAGCGAGCCGGGCCTGGGATCGACCTTCACGATTCTCCTGCCCGCATCGGAGAAAGAAGTTGTGACGGAGGCAAGAGAGTCCGGGACCATCGCGAAAGGAAAGGAGACGATCCTGCTGGTGGATGACGAAGGGACGGTCGCCGAGGTAACCGGCGAACTGCTGACTTCTCTGGGCTACAGCGTTTATAAGGTCGGAAGCGGCCAGGAGGCGATTGCCGTCTATACGATGAAAAGAAAAGAGATCGACCTGGTGATCCTGGACATGATCATGCCGGGTTTATCGGGAGGGGAGACCTTCGATCGCCTCAAGGAGATCGATCCGGAGGTCAAGGTCCTTCTGTCCAGCGGCTACAGCATCGACGGGGAAGCCAAAACCATTATGGAGCGAGGCTGCAACGGCTTCCTCCAGAAGCCCTTTCATCTCGAGCAACTCTCCAGCAAGCTAAGGGAGGTACTGGACTGAGGGAGGCCGGTCCGTTCGAACCAATGGCTTGTGAACAAGATAAATTGAAACGTGCGCGGTTAAGCGGGCAACATCTCTTGCAGGATTTTATCCCGATTCAAATCAGATGGACAAGAAAAGGAGGACGACATGAACGGAGCAGTGCTGCAAAAGGATGTGTCCATCACCGAACTGAAGGACTCATTGAAAGAGTACTCCGGTCTCATGGCCAAGCTCAATTCCATGCCCAAGGTCAGCAAGAAAAGCCTAAAAGTCGGCAAAAAGGATATTTCTCAAAAAGGGAAAGAAGAAGTTCGCATCTATTTCGGGGAAAAGATCAATAAGGCCTTCAATACCGAAATCTTTGAAGATGTCAGCAAAATGATCCGCCTTACCCATGAGTCCTATGAGAAATTCAAAAGGGTTCTTGAACTGGGCGAGAGCACGCACTGCTGGATAACCAGGCAGGCACTCAACCTGGTGAATGTCAACCCCGCCTTGTCCGCGCTGCTTCTGGAGTACTGCAAATACCCGGACGATCCGAAGAGCGACATGCAGGACCTGATCTTCGAGGGTCATTTCTACGGAGAGACCAACACGGGGGCATGGGGCAACTTTATCGAGAACCTTCCTACTGCGGCGGTGCTCGTGCTGGAAGGACTGAAAAAGGCGAGGAACGGTCTCGATGAAGACATTCACGAACATGCGTTGGAAAATTTCGCAACCAATTACGATCTGGCCATGTCCGTGAACAGAAACGCCGGATCTCTGGGCATCGCGGCCCACTACCTTCAGGACCTGACGGCACCGCACCATGTCGGCAATTACCCTGCCGTTCCCTATGTGGATCACTACTTCTTCGAGAAATATGCAAATCTGTATGTCTACGGCTCTCCGCAATTTGTCCTGACAAAAAGCGAATACGACACTTTCAAGGGTTCTCTGAATACGGATCTGTCAAAGCCCGAAGCATTCGCCACGGAAATCTACAACAGGGCGAAAGCGTTCGTTCCGTTCATCGAGACGGATCTTCATGCCGAAACGGCAGGGACGAACAAGTATTCCCTCATGGTTGACAGTGAGATCGACAAATATAACAGGAATTTAACCATCGGAAGCAGACAGTGGAAAGAGGCGGTGGACAAGGCAATCCCCCTTGCCGTGTATGCTACGGCCTACCTGTTTGAAAACGGGCTGTAAAAAGTTAGGGAAAAGTAGATGCGGGCCTGGTTGTCGAGATGGTAGACACTCCGGACAACCGGCCCGGCCTTGTCGTCGAAAAGCGGCGGTGGAAAATCCGGAATGCTTTCGGCAGCGCCATACGGGAAGACCTTCGCCGATGCCACGTCCACCGCCGCGACCCGCATAGCCGTCCTCTGCTGAAGTCCCGTTCTGCCCGGTTCCCGCAGGCCACATCGGTTGAACGCCGATGGGATCTCAATCTTGTATCCTGTAGCGACACTTATCCGAAAACCGGTGAAACCGTCGGCAACCTCTGCAGGGAGCTTCAGCCGGAATCGCATTGCGAAATAAGAGAACAGGCCTCAATCTATGGCCCCAAAAAGCAGGGAAGTCTGCCTCGAGTTTACGGGAAGAAGTTGGAAACATACGCCTCCGATCAGGAAGCAAATTCGTATAAAAGGGTAAATCAAAAGCTCGATCAGGATAATATGCGGGAAGTATGGATATTATTATAGCGTAAGACACCGGGAATGGCATTTGAGTTGACAGCGACAGAATTTACCGATTGCAGGCTTTTTTCAGACGCCAAAGGGTGTCGGGAATTATTATAAACAGTTTTTCATTATTCAACGGATCATCCTGTCGCCACAGCGATTCTTCACTCCATTGAATACCGCTCCGTAACTCTTCTGCATGTTCTGGGACACGTCACGCCTCCTTCAAAACCGGATTGAACGGCAAGTGCCTTCAACACCCGTACGATTGTGGAGGAATATGGAAACGCGCTTTTTGCCATGGCAGTTCAATAAACAACCAATAGGAGACGCATAATGGCGACACCGGTTCAACAGAAAATCAGAGACAAGAAACGGACGCCGGAACAGATCGCGGAGATGGTCAGGTCGGGCGACTGGATCAACCACGGCAGCACCGGCGGCGACTCCACGGTCTGTACCGAGGCGGTAGCCAGGCGGCTGGGCAACGGTCCCGGCCGGTTGAGGGACATCGAGTTCTGGATGCATGCGATGTTCTATCCCCATCCAGAACTGCAGGAGATCGATCCCCATCAGGAATTCCATACCGTCCACGAGTTCTTCTTTTTCCCCTGGAACCGTGCGGCCCGGGACAAGAACAAAGCGACCGATTGGGCCCAGTGGGGATGGGCGTACGGCATGTGGGCCCACCATTACCGGTTTGCCAACGCCGTGAAGGAAAAGCGCGGGATGGACTGGTGGTTCAACGCCGTCACGGCCCCCGACGAGCACGGCTATTTCAACATGTCCTACGGGACGAACAACTGCAACATCTTCCGGCAGACCGCCAAAAAGATTGTCTTTGAGGTCCGCTCCGACTATCCGTGGGCGGAGGGCGGCCGCTTCAATACGATCCACATCGACGACGTGGACTACTGGGTCGAGGTGGACTGCGAGAAGTACCGGTGGCCCCAGGTGAACGAGCAGGCCATTCAGCCCAGTCCGGTGGAGCAGCAGATCGCGAAGAACGTCATGCGGATCATGCGGGATCGCGACATCATCCAGCTCGGCATCGGCGCCCTGCCATCGGCCTGCGTCGCCGCCATGGCGGATGCAGGCTTCAAGGATCTCGGCGTCCATACGGAAATGCTGAACTTCGGCCTCATCAAGATGATCGAATCCGGCCAGGTCACAAACGCCTACAAGACGCTGGACCGTCACAAGAGCGTCTACACCTTTGCGTTCCCCGTGGACGTGCAGTGGTACTACGACACGATTCACCGCAACCAGGCCCTCGCGGCGTACGACGTCGATTACACGAACAACCTGAACGTCCTGACCCGGATCGACAACATGATCTCCATCAACAACTGCGTGGCCGTCGACCTCCTGGGCCAGATCTCCACGGGCTTCTACGAGAAGCGACCCATTTCGTCGTCGGGCGGCTTCTTCCAGTTCCACATTTTCTGCGCCCAGTCGAAGGGCGGCCGTGGCGTCGCGGCAATGACGTCCCGGAGCAAGCACGGCACGGCCCGTATCGTTCCGTTTTTGCCTGAGGGCTCGACGGTGGACGTGCCGGCCCAGTTTGCCAACTACGTCTGCACCGAGTTCGGCATGGTGAACCTCCGCGGCCTCAGCGGCTACGAGCGGGCGGCGGCGCTGATCTCCATTGCCCACCCGGACGACCGGGAGTGGCTGGAGAGGGAAGCCCGCGAACATGGTCTTCTGCCGCCGAAGTTCCCCGTGTCGATGCTTCCCGCAGAGGGCGGCGGACGCCGTTACCCAACATGCGAGGAGCGCAGGAATTACAAGATCCCCATGGGCAGCGCCGTGTGGGGTTACGAGTGGGATCAGGGAATCCAGAGCGGAAAATGATCCGGTCTTTTTCTGAAGACGGGGAAAACCCCGTTTCATGAGCGTGACAGAATCGGCGTGCGTGCAGCGTAAACGAAGGGAGACAGGTTGTTCGTGCAATTTGACGGTCTTCCCGAAGGTTCCGCCGCTGGTTTGGGTTTTTAAATTCAATTAAGGGAGAAAAACGTTATGGCTTTGGATTTCAGTTTCACCGAAGAACAGAGGATGCTCGAGGATCAGGTCTACCGCTGGGCCACAACCTGGCTGGAGCCGCAGATGGAACACATGTACGAAGTGGACGAGATGCCCCCCCGATCTTCAAGGAACTGGGCAATCTCGGCGTGAACGGAATCGTTTTCCCCGAGAAGTACGGCGGCGCCGCCCTCGGCTACGTGGAAACCCTGCTCGTTTACGAGACCATCGCCCGCGTCAGCAACGCCCTCTCCATGACGGTCGGCGCGAGCCAGACCCTCTGCTTCGACAATTTCCGCCGGAACGCCTCGGAAGCGCAGCGGGAATACGTCCTCCCGAAGGCCTGCACGGGCGAGTGGATCGGCTGCCTCGGCATCACCGAGCCCAACGCCGGTTCGGACGCCATGTCCATGGCCACCAAGGCCGAGAAGAAGGGTGACAAGTACATCATCAACGGCTCCAAGATCTTCATCACCAACGGCCCCGTCGCCCAGTTCATGACCTTCTACGCCAAGACCAATCCCGCCGCCGGCCCCAAGGGCATCAGCGCCTTCTGCTTCGAGTTCGACAAGGTGAAGGGCTGCAAGGTCGAGAAGATCAAGAAGTGGGGCATGAGGACCTCCCCCACCGCTCTGATCACCTTCGAGGACATGGAACTTCCCGCGGAGAACCTGATCGGCGGCGAGAACAAGGGCGTCGCGATCCTCACGAGCGGTCTGTGCACCGAGCGCATCACGCTGTCGGGCTGCACCCTGGGCGGCCAGAGGACCTGCCTGGAGCTCAGCCTGAAGTATGCGAAGGAAAGAGTGCAGTTCGGCAAGCCCATCGCTTCCTTCCAGACGATCCAGGAGAAGCTGGCGAACATGTACTGCGGCTACAAAGCCGGCAAGTGGCTGGCCTACAGCGCCGCCGCCTACTGCGACACGCTGGAGAACAAGTCCGGCGGCAAGGGAACGGACCTCGACCGGATGGCCGCGGCGTCCCTGCTGTACACGGGCGAGATGGGCACCAAGATCGGCCTCGATGCGATCCAGATCCACGGCGGTTACGGCTACTGCACCGAGTACGCCATTTCCCGTCACTTCCTGGATCAGAAACTGTGGGAGATCGGCGCCGGTACGTCGGAAATCCGCCGCATGATCATCGCCCGCGAGCTGATGCGCGACGACTTCAAGAGCGGTCTGTAATCACAAAATCCCCGGCCACGGCCGGTACAGACACGGAAGGCCATGGCGAACACCATGGCCTTCTTTTTTTACCTTTCCCCCTGTGTGAGCAGAGCGGATTTTTTCAACCCTTTTCAAGGCACCGATTCCTGGACGTCCGGGTCGAGGGATCCTGACGGTAGTATTCCCGCAGGACGCGATAGAGCTCCGGTGCATGCTCGATCATCAAGCGCGGCTGATCAAAGAATTGTTCCGTGGCAACGGCGAAAAACTCCGCTTCACTCGTTGCGCCGTAGGAATTGAGGAACGATTTCCTTCCCTTTTCGACATCGCTCCGGAGACGTAAATATTCGTGTGAACAGGTCTGGACCCAATCCCTGTACTCTGCCCGGTCCCAAAGCGGGGGCGTGCCGTCGGCCGCGCCGCTCAGCATGTCCAGTTTGTGGGCGAATTCGTGATAAACGACATTGTGGCCCAGTTCCGGATGGCGTCCGCCATGGAGGGCGGCATCCCAGATAATGATAACGGGTCCCTGCCGAAACGCCTGTCCGATAATGGCCTGTTCCGGCTCCACCGGTGCGAGCGCCGTTTCAAAGAATCCGGGCCTGTGCCGGGGTGCAACGACGGTAGACGGATAGACGACGATGGTGTCCACATTGCGGTAATAGTTGTGGGGCAGGCCCAGAAGGAGCAGGCATGCCTGGGCAGAGATCGTCACACGGATTTCGTCGGTCAGGTCCAGACCGCCGGCGCCTGCCCAATTCTTTTCCGCGATGAACACTTGAACCAGTGCGCGCAGATGCGCCCGCTCGGCATCCTCCAGCATGCAGTAATGGGCGACATTCTGCCGGATGATTTCTTCCCATGCGGATGGGAAAGGGGCTTCGGTGAGTTTCCGTCGTTGACGTTCGACCAGCCAGCGAAACATTGCAAGATGCTTTCTTATGTCCTTTTTAAGTATCAAGCATTGAGCTTCAATTTAATAGCGGATTTGTAATGCTCCTATGAAGGTGCAGTAGTAAGAACAGAAATCTTGACAAAAGGTTTTTTCACGGCCGCAGGTAATATTCTGATTCTAATTTTTGCTGATGGAATATTACAGTCCGATATTAAAAACTCAGCCATAATATCGGCGCGTTTCCGGGCCAGCGCGATTCTTTTATGATATGGGAATGCAGATTCTGCGCCGCTCTCAACAAGAATATTGATTTCATTGTTCCGGCCGTAGATATCCTTCAGGATCACGACGGATTGCTTCATTGAATCCGATATGTTCGCTTCCCCCGCGTGAAAAATCTGCGGCTGAATAAAAGGGACTGTTTCTATTGAGAGAGAAACGGGAGCTTTGAGATCGGAACTAAATACTTTCTGGAGCCAAAGTGTCTCTTCCGCACTTATTGAGACGTCTCTCTTGACTTTCAGTAAAACGGTCACCTGCTGCCCCTTGTCATGATAGCCCATCGAAAAGTCGATTACTCGTGAGGGTGACAACATCATTTCAACCTTGGCAATGGATGGCCTGATCGCCGCGAGAAGATCCTCTCTGGATCTCTTTACCAGGTCCTGGGCCGGCACCGGCGGTATGATTTTCGGTAAGGATGGCTTGCTGATTTCCTTCTTGAGTCCCCCACGCAAGACTTTAACCTGATCCAGGTTAAACCTCACATTCCGTTTAAGGCTGTCCGACAGGATCTTTTCTGCCGGCATGACATCCGCGTCTTTTAAATAATTTACCGTATCAACAACGGCATTGATTTCCAGCGTGCCATCTTCCTGTTTGTAATAACTGAAAGTCGATAGTCTTGAGAACTCATCCCTATCAAATGATTTTTTTAATATTGTTTGTATATCCTGTTTTAATTTGACCTCTGAAATGGTTTGAGCCAGCGTATAGATGAGCGGAATGGATATTAGAAATAGAACAAGGGCAAGAAAGATAATCCTTTTTTTAAGCTGTTCCTTATCGAGATTGTTTGTAAGAATCGGCCTGAATCCATAAAAATAGAAAACGGAACAGCTGGTAATGACAATTGCAACAAAATTTGTAAAAAAGAGAAAAAATCCTCCCGATGCAACATAAATATTTCCGATCCCGATTCCGAACCCTGTAACACTGAGAGGAGGAATCACGGCGGTTGCAATGGCAACCCCCGGTACGACGGTTAGATAACCCTTCTTGGTACAGATGGCGGCTGCACCCGCTGTGCCGGCAAGGAAAGCAATGAGAAGATCGTAAAGATTAGGGGTAGTCCTTGATAGAATTTCATTTGTAATTTCGGTGAGGGGAGAAAGATAGGTTGCGATGCCGGCGATCACGACTGAAACGACGACACTAATAATAAGCTTCTTAAGAGATTTATTCCATATAACCTTATCTCCGGTAATAAAAGAAAAACCGAAGCTCAGCATCGGCCCCATAAGAGGAGATATAAGCATGGCTCCGATAATGACGGGGGCACTGTTTATAAGCAGACCGCTGAGTGCTATCAGATTGGCCAAGGTAAGCATGAGGAAATATCCGGCGGTAGTATCAACCTCGGAATAGATGTCTTTGATTACGGACTTTTGATCGATAGATGCATAATTTTCTCAAGCATGTGTCTGATTAAATACTTTATTCTGATGGCGAAAGGTGAATTCATAGACTCCTCTGCCCAATAATGTAATTAATTACATGAAGATCGAAACATTAAATACAGGCATTCCCACACGACGGTACAAAATCAGAAAAAACGATCATCCCCATGGACCACCTCAAGATTCCCGTCATAATCCTTGCCCGCGTGTTTTGCGACTGTTCAACAGCAAAAAAGACAATGCCCATGGAAGGTTCATCGCCTGCAAGCAGCATGCTTTTCATTTGCCGCTTCCACCCGATGCACCTTTAGCATCGGGAAAGGTGCGAGTGGACAGTCTGCCAAGGGTCATTCTCTGGGCGATGATTGAAAATACGACGATCGTGTACGTGATCGTGATGATTGTCGCTCGTTCCGGCACTGGTGGTAGAGAAAGAGCGAGGCCGCCGCGCAATTCACGTAAGTCCGCCCACAACGAATGTTGAAGCAATAACACCCAGCGTCGCGAGCATGCTTATGACCCATTGCTGACGGCTCAAGTCTTCGAGCTTGATATGCATTGCTCCGGCGAAAAGAGGAAAGGACAAAATGCCATGCAATAACGACTGATTGAAGTCGATTGTCTCCAGGATTCTGGCCACATGAACCTGCCCGATGTCCACACCCAGTCCACTGAGCAAGATAATGCCCAAAGAGGTCGCCAGAGCGGTAAACATAACGCCGATGGTGATCGGCATGCGGAGCACGCGGTAGTTGATGTAACTGAACAACGCCGTCAGTATCACCAATATGGACGTTATTTCAAATAGATTCATGCGCCTTTCGTCAGGTCTTCAACCTGAGCGATCGCCGGGAGCTCAAGCTTCACGTTTCAAGCGTACATCAAGAACCGGAGCGTCCACCAGATGGAATGTTGCCGAAGCCAATGAAACCTTCCCATGGGTTGCCTCAAACTCATCCAGAATCCTCGTGAAAAGGACGTCTTTGGTACTGCGCCGTTGCTTGTAGTTCGTTATATAGCGGACAGTAAACTCCATCCAGTTGTCGTTGGCAATGAGCGTTACCGCAGGCTCAAGCCGGGCATCTTCAATCCGGTATTTCATCACCATCTCATGCCAGGTCTTCTTTACTTCCGGCACGACAGTGCCCAACGCGTCATCAGCAATTTTCTGCAGTATTTCACGGGCAAGTTTATAGTCGCTGCCATACTTGACCGGAACCGTTATTTCGTCCCAGAGAAAGGGAAAATCACCTGAATAATTGAATACCGGTTCCTTGAAAACGAAACTGTTGGCGACCCTGACAATGCGGCCGTTATACAGGTCAGCCCTTACCCACTGCCCCGTTTCCATGATCGTGGTCCGTAAGACGCCGATATCGATCACGTCGCCAACAATGCCCCCCAATTGAACCCTGTGGCCGACGGAATAGAAGTTGCCGAAAGAAACGGCCACCCATCCGGCGATACTTGCGATTACCTCCTGCAAGGCGAAAGCAATGCCGGCACCGGCCACGCCAAAGGCGACCGTCAAATTTCCAAATTTATCGCTGAAGATAACTGTAATAAAAATGACGGCAACAAGTGTGCCGGCTGCATTGACAAGTTTCTTGAGACGGTAACGGGTATCCGTACCTTCAATGCGCCCCAGCAGAAACCGGTGAAATGCACGGGTTATGATAGAGATCACAAGTATGCCAGCAATAACTGCAACAATTTTTCCCACCAGAGGGTCAAAAAAAATCGTTTCAACCGATTTCCATAGCGTTTCACTCATAATTACAGCCTACCTCCTAAGGCTTATAAACCGTTAGAAGAATAGTCCTTTAGTCGTCGATATGAAAAATAACTATGGGCAAACCACCCGAGGATCACTCCAATAATGATCGCAAATACTATCAATAGAGCTCGCGACATAGATATACTCCAGAACAGAAAAGTGACATCAACTGCTTCTACATTTTGTATAACAAAGATGGCGGAGAGACTTACCGCGATAAGAATCAGTATGAATTTGTAATTCATATCATCCTCCCTTCTTCTTTACTCAGCATGGAGAATCTTGAATTATACAAGTATCTGCTTACACAACTGCTGTAATGTTTACATGAGTTATAATTGTTGGTTAGTGGTATGGTTAATATTATCATTAAAAAAAAGACCCGACAAGGAATAGATCCAAGTCGGGTCTTTTCCCATGCCTTTATAACTTCCGCGTTATTTCTTTACGGTGATCTCGAAGTGATCCCTCCTGTTCAGCGCCCAGGCTTCCTCCGTGTGGCCCGGATCCAACGGACGTTCTTCGCCGTAGCTGATCGTCGTGATGCGAGCCTTGTCGATCCCGAGATCCATCAGGTATTGCTGGGCGCCGGCGGCTCTTCTTTCACCCAGTGCAAGGTTGTATTCCCTCGTGCCCCGCTCGTCACAGTGGCCTTCGATCAGGACCGTCGCTTCCCGGTTGTTTTTCAGGTACTCGCCCAGCTTGTCCAGTATCTCCCGCGCCTCGGGCTTCAGGTTGTATTTGTCAAAGTCGAAGTGGATGTTTTCGAATGCCACCGCCTCTTCAACCACCGAGGGAGCGGCTTCTTCTTTTTTCATCTCCTCGGCTGGGGGCGCCGGTTTCTCAGGCATGGCTACGGGCAGGCCGAGGAAAACTTTCTCGACGAAATCGGCCATGGCCTGCGGTGTCCCGAGATCGTCGGCATTCACGGCCATCCCGCATTTGCCCTCCCGGACAACCTCCCGGGCGAGCGTTTCACCGCCGGGAGGCGGTGCTTTCCCGATCTGAATCGCGTAAATGCAGAGCCGGTCGCCGTATTGCGACTTGACCGCCGCCGCGTTTTCGATGACGCTCCCGGGCCTGATGTCGTCAACGCCCGTGATCTCCTCGAAGTCGCTGACAATGATGATTGCCGAATTACCCGGCAATCCCTTGAGGTCTTCGCCGGACGCCGCGATCGTCCTCCCCAGCGGCGTACGTCCAAGAGGCAGTCCGAGCTTGTCCAAGGGCTTCACGAAGTCGTCCCTGTTGAACGGAGACATCCCATACACCAGTTCGGTCTTTTCCTCTCCCTTTGATCCTCCGAAGTCCCTCAGCCCGGCAGTCAGCTTGATATCGGGAATCGTCGCAGCCAGCCTCCGTGTCACGTCCTCCGCGAATTCCAGGCGATTGCCGCGGCCGAGACGCTCCGCCATCGACGAGGACGTGTCATAGAGAACAGAGAAATTATCCGTTTTTTGAACGAGTTGCCCTGACTTTATTTTCGGATTGAGATCGACCGGCGTATAGGCCATCTTCGCCGCGCAGCCCGAGAACAGGATGCACGATACAACCATCACAAAAAACCAAAGGATTCTTCTCATGGTGTGTGTCCTCCTTTCTTTCTGCTTATTTATGGTTACCGGATGGTTTCCGGATTTCTTGTGGTTTGAGACTGCCGGTCCGACAACAGGAATGAGTTCAGGTATCGGACGTGTCCGGCTGGAGGTGTCCGCCGGTCGTTACCGCCGGTTTTTCCCTGCTGTAGAAACGGGTCGTCGGGTAGGCGAGATCGATGTCGTCCTCTCCGGCAAGGGTATCGAGCACGGCTTCCCGTATCTGCTGTTCGGCACATGGATGATTCTGCCTGTGTTCCGGTCGGCATCCACAGAATGAAATTCAGCGTGAATCGGACGGCCAGCAGGAAAAAGAGAATGACAATGGACAGGATCAGCTTCTCCAGCAGGTCGGGAGATATCCGTAAATATTCAATTAACGACTGCATGGCCGCCAGCCTCCTGGTTCTTCGGATTCATGCGGTAATTATGAGTGGAATTTCAAATAACGGGACTTGCCGGTACATCAATCGTGGTGGACGGCCGGGACGTCCGAACAGGAGAAACAATGGAAGATGAAGGAAATTACCGTTAATTCATATGATTGCATCAGCCTTCGATACGGCATCGTCCGCAGGCCGGAACCTCCACTCCATCATAACAGCCAAATGACTACGGCGGGCGTTTGAGCCGATCATGATTTGATGATCGTTAAGGTTCACAATGCCCTCCCGTGCGTTTTCCCGTTCGCGGATATTCACGGGCCGGTGATGGTTGCCGGCCCCATCAAGGGCCGTCGGTAAGAACTGTTCTATGCGAGCAATGTATTGTCAGAGGATTAAAGGGAATCGATGCACGGCAGATGATCACGTCGCAGCTTGTTTTCGGGGGTGAACATTAAAAAAAGCAACATCAGATGATTCAGAATAAAACAATATGATTCTCATGTAAATAAAAAAGGGCGATCCGCATATAAGGTCTCCCGTGGGATTATCTCCGGAACCTTCGTGCGCATTACTGCTATGCCGATATGTCCGAAAAGCCGTACATAATGATCGTCAAATTCTTCGAGAGAAAAATCTGGGACTCGGCGAGGCCTGCATGGACGGATTGCGCAGGGGCCTTCCGGTCGAGAAGCATTCCGTTATGGCAGATGGTCATGACCAGGACCGGCAATCCGCAGCCGTCCTGCCGGGCTGTATAGCAACCCGGGACAGGAGGCAGATTTGAAATCCGCCCCCTGTTTTATGATCGGGGCGTTGTCGTTACCGAGGGGAAATGGTAGTGTGGCCGTGGTGAGAGCCGTCCATTCGTATAATGCAGACCCTCACAATCCCCGGAGGAGCGTGTACGATGCCCATCGACTTCATGAATCCCTCGCGATACCAGGAACTCCTGGAGGTACTGGCCGGACAGGTCCACCGGGACCTCGTGCGCAAGTACCCGGATGAGTTATGGAAGATCCGCTACGACGAGCTTCCCTACGGCTCGCTCAATGAGGATCAGAAGGTGCTGGTCCGCGATGCAGCCAGAGAAAACCTGGACGAGCTTCTCAAAGCCGGAATCAAGATCGAAACTCCCCATACGCCGGAATCGAACCTTCAGGAGGAACGGTTCCGGGTGGAGGCTCTTCTCAAGCAGGGGGAGCCCATTCTTGCGTACGACAGTGTCCGGCATGCCCTGAAGGATTATCCGGCCGATGTGTATCTCCGTCAGCTCCAGGCCCTGGCCCTGATTCGAACCGGTGGTCCCGCGGAGGCCCTGGGCATCCTCCGGCAACTCCTGAAGGAAGGACATCGGGACCAGGGAACGCTGGCGCCGCTGGCCCGCGCTTTGCGCGATCTCGGAGAACGCGCCACGGAGCCGGAAGCCCGCCTGCGATGTCTGAAACGCTCCTTCGAACTGTACGAGGAGGCCTACCGATCCAATCGGGGCATGTGGAGCGGCATCCATGCCGCCTGGCTGGCCCTGGAACTCGGCCGGAAGGACAAGGCCGCCGAACTGGCGGCCCTGATCGAGGCCGGCGTCCGGGAAATGCTTCAGGACACCGCGGATAAAGGAACGGACACATTCTGGCACCGGATGATCTTCGGCATCACGGCGGTCCTTCAAGGACGATTCAGCGAGGGATTCGAATCGTTTCAGGCATTATCGGAACTCAGCCAGGGCCGCAGCGGCGACATGGCGGAAGTGAGACACATCGTCCAGAGCATCCTGGTACTGCTCGGGGAAGACCCCACTCCCCTGGAGTGCGTGCTGCCTTCACCGAAAGTGGTCGTTTTCGCGGGACACATGGTTGACTTTGCAGATCGGAAGGAGCCGCGCTTCCCTCCATCCCTCGTCGAAACCGTGGCGGGGGAAATCCGGGAACGCATTTCAAACCTCAACGTGGCGGCCGGCTTCGCTTCCGCCGCCTGCGGTGCACCGATCCTGTTCCACGAGGTGGTACTGGCGGCAGGCGGCGAAACGCACGTGGTGCTGCCGTACGGCCGAGAGGAGTTCTTTGCGGACAGCGTGGCGATCCGGGAGGATATGGACTGGAAAGACAGGTTTGAACGGGTCCTGGAGAAAGCCAGGCGCGTCATCGTCACCAGTCCTCAGCGGCTCGACGAAGGGAGCGTCGTCTTCCGGTATGCGAACCACCTGCTGCTCGGCCTGGCCATGCTCCGCGCAAGACAGCTCCGGTGCGGGCTGGTGCCGCTCGTGGTCTGGGACGGCAGGCCCAGTTCCGCGACAGGCAGTGTTGCCCAGACGATGAGCGACTGGAAAAAACTGGGACACTCGATGGAGATCATCGATCTGCGGAAATTCCGACCGGACGGCATCGAGGTCCGCAGGCAGCCCCACCGTGCCCGGGCCGCGACCCGGCTCCCGGCCGGCCTGAGCGCGCAGACCATGATCATGCTGTTCGCGGACGTGGTTCACTTCAGCAGGATGCAGGAGCGGCAGATGCCCCACTTCGTCGCCGGCTTCCTGGATGCCATCGGCAGAATCGAGAAGGATCTCGGTCTGAAGCCCGTCGCGAAAAACACGTGGGGCGACGGGCTGTTTCTCGTATTCCGGAAGGCCGAGGACGCCATCCGGTACGGCCGCGCCCTGCTGGACTGCATCAACGGGACGAACTGGGGCGTGCTCGGCCTGCCCGCCGAAATCAACCTGCGCGTGGCCCTGCATGCCGGGCCGGTCTATATCGGGCGGGATCCCGTAACGGGGCGCCGAACCTGCTACGGCACACATGTCAACAGCGCCGCCCGCATCGAACCCATCACGCCGCCGGGGAAGATTTACGTCAGCCAGGCCGTTGCCGCGCTGGTCACGGCGCAGCGTCTGAAAAACTGCGCCTGCGAGTATGTCGGCCAGATGCCGCTGGCCAAGAATTACGGCGTGTTTCCGATGTATGTTCTCCAGACGGCCGGGGCCGAACCGGAAGACATGGTAGACCGAGATCATCAAGCCGTTAAGGACCAGCCGACGCAGGGGGCCTGTCATGACGGTTAAACATGTGACCCGGGAGAGGATCGACCGCTACATCCTTGACGCCGAAGGCAAGGAGAAGCTGCTGTCTTCCATTTACAAGATCAGCAGCCTCCTCACGAAGCCGGTCACGCTGGACCGGATCCTCACGGAAATCGTGAAGGAGACGTCGAGGGTCTTCGGACTCACAAGGGTTGCCATCTTTCTCAAGGACGAGGAAAGCAACCTCCTGGAATGCAAATACCTGATCGGTTTCAAGCCTACCGAGCGGGAACGGGCGCTCACCCGCCCCTTTCGCCTGGACCGGCACGACTGCATCGAAACCTCCGTCGTAAAGACGGGGACGACCATCTTCATCAAGGACCACGCGAACGACGGCAGGATCACGGACATCGACCTGAAAATCAGCAGGATTCACAAAAGGGTGTCCACGCTGGCCGTGCCCCTCATGATCAAGAAGGATGTCATCGGGCTCATCGAGGCGGACAGGAACGACGTGAAGATGGACCTGACGAAAAGCGAGATCAAGTCTTTCTCCATCTTCGCGAACCAGGCCAGCATCATCATCGAGAACGCCAAGCTCCAGGAAAGGAACAAGAAACGAATCCAGCAGCTCCTGTCGTGGCAGGAAGTCGAGACGGACATGGTCTGCGAAAGCGGGGAAATGAAGAAAGTGCTCGCGCAGGCGCTCAAGATCGCCAGGAGCTACGACACGACCGTCCTGATCGAAGGGGAAACCGGGACCGGCAAGGAAATCATCGCCAGGATGCTGCACTACCACAGCAGCCGGGTCGGGAAACCCTATATCCGCATCAACTGCGGCGCCATCAGCAAGGACCTCGTCGAATCCGAGTTCTTCGGCTACGACCGGGGAACCTTCACCGGCGGGCTACAGGAGGGGAAGAAAGGGCTTTTCGAGCTGGCCGACGGCGGGACCCTGCTCCTGGACGAAATCAGCGAGTTGCTGCCGTCCATCCAGGTCAAGCTGTTGCGGTTTCTGGAAGAGCGGGAGTTCTATCCCGTGGGAGGCTCAAAAACCAAAAAGGTGGACGTCCGGATCATCGCGGCCACAAACCGGAAGCTGGAAGATGCGATCAGCGAAGGGAAATTCCGGAAGGATCTGTACTACCGCCTCAACATCGTCAAGCTGTGGCTTCCGCCCCTGAGGGAGAGAAAAGAGGACACCGTCCCCATCGCTCTTTTTTTCATGAACAAATTCAACAAGAAATACGGGAAGAGGTTCCAGGAGATATCGGAAGGCGCCCGGCGCATCCTGGTGGATGCCCCCTGGACGGGCAACATCCGGGAGCTGAAGAACGCGATCGATCGCGTCGTTCTGATGGAAGAGGGCAGCATCATCGAGCCCCGCCATCTCGCGTTCGTGGTGAACAGCCACAATGATTCCGGCTGGAGCGGAGAGGTCCCCGTCGGGCGCTTCCGGAACTACCAGGGGGAGGCCGCCGACAATCACGAACCTTCGGAACCGTCGTACCGGGACAGGCTTTTCATGGAGGCCCTGCGCCATTTCATCCGGCAGAACGCTTATTACGAGCAGGGCCCCGGCCTGCCGGAGCGGAAGACGGCCCACGACGCGCCGCCCCCGGCTTATGTAGGAAAAGCGCTGCCGGTGAACGCTTTCGCAACGGGCAAGGATAACGACGAGCAGAACCGGAACCTGCTCATCCAGGCCCTGGACATCTGCGAGGGGAACAAGTCGCGCGCCGCCCGGATGCTGGGCATCTCCAGGCCGACCGCCGTGTACCGTATCCGGAAGTACGGTATCGGCCGGCGGAAAAAAGGGGGCTGACCCCATTTCCGCTTCCAGCCTCTCTCGCGAAGCTTTATTCATGATATTGGAAGAATAAGGAGTAGGCGATGCCTCATGTGACAGCGAATGGAATACAGATCGAATATGATGTGTTTGGCGATCGTTCTTTCCCGGCATTGCTGCTGATTGCAGGATGCGGCGCCCAGATGCTCTTCTGGGAGGTTGAGTTCTGCGAATCCCTGGCCCAAAAAAGATTCTTCGTCATTCGTTTTGACAACAGGGACGCCGGTCTTTCGACGAAATTCGATGAAGCGGGAATTCCCGACATGATGGCCGCCGTCAAGGCGGCCATGCAAGGTAAAACGGTGGAATCGGCGTATTCCCTGGACGACATGGCGGATGACTCCGTTGGCCTGCTGGATGCCCTGGGCATCGGGAAGGCGCATATTTGCGGCGCTTCCATGGGCGGCATGATCGCCCAGATGATCACCTATCGGCATCCCGACCGTGTCCTGAGCCTGACTTCCATCATGTCGACGACCGGAAATCCAGGCCTCCCGCAGGGGAAACCCGAGGAGATCGCCGCCGTTGTCGCGCCGGCCCCGGAGGAACGCGAGGCCTATGTCGAACACAACGTGAATGTCTGGCGGAGGATCTGGAGCCCCGGGTTTCCTTTCGAGGAAGAAAGAGCCCGGACGTTCCTGGAGAAGAGCTATGACCGTTCCTATTGCCCGCAGGGAATGGCACGCCAGAACACGGCGGTTATTGCGGGTGGCGATCGAAGGCCCATGCTGTCGTCCATCAGGGTTCCGACGCTTGTCATTCATGGGGCCGATGATCCGCTGATCCCGGTCGAAGGAGGAAAAGACACGGCCCGGGTGATACCGGGAGCAAGATTGTTGATCGTCAATGGAATGGGGCATGACATGCCGAAAGGGGTCTGGGCGGAAATAGCAGAGGCCATTTCCCGGCATTCAAATCAAACCGACCGATGAAAGGATGAATCGCCGACCTGAGCCCCGTCAATTCGAACGGGGGCGTTTTCGGGGACGATTGATCGATGCCGTCACGCGGGACGCTTAATTGCCGTAGATCGGGGTTTCGTTGTAAGTATCTGCAAAGTTGGTAATCGAAGATTCCTTCCTGAAAGACAGAATCCGATGATTATGACGGGTATACTACCTGTAGTAATCATTATTCGTTGTAATAATCAGATTATAGATAAGTTGGCGTTGTTTACATTTTCAGGATTTCTTGCAAGAAAATTTGAAAGGAGGATCCAATGAGAAAAATTGCGTTCGTCTTCATTTCGGTGGTTGTGATGTCCGCCGCCTTCTTCACATTGAACGGAAGCGCCCAGATGGGCAGCGATGTGATGGGGCCAGGCAGCGGCACCGGCTGGGGAGTGGGCGCCTTTCGCTCAAACGGCGAACGAATCTATTATACTTCCACAAGCAACCGGGGCACGGAAATAGCCTACACCGGCGGCCCCTCTTATGGCGGATGGATGATGATGAGAGGGAGATTGGCCTGTGTTTCATGCCACGGTCCAGACGGACGGGGCGGCATACACCGGATGGGCATGATGCAGGTTATGGATGCAAAGGACATTCGCTGGTCAGTCCTGAAAAAAGAATTTGACGCTAAAAAATTCCAGTTGGCAGTTGTCAAGGGGCAGGATCCCGATGGCACGCAACTAAAGCCGGACATGCCTCGCTGGAACATCAGCAATGAGGATCTGGCTGATTTGATAGCTTTCCTCAAAAAGCTGCCATAGGATAGGCGGATATTCCTTAACCAAAGCCATCAATGATCATGAAAGTCTGTGTATCTTTGGGTTTGACAAACAGAAATCCGTAGGAAGTCATGACGACTGCTTCTTGGGCATAAGCATCACGGAATATTTCTCCAGTGCAGCGAACATCGCCTCGGGTGAAAAGGCGCCATGGCTTGCTCCGGCATGATTTTTCAGCATCTATCGACCTGTCGTCGGGGGTATGAAGTCCGCCAACAAGGAGGCTGATGTGGACCACCATCATTCCGAAGAAAAGTCTCAAGAACTGCATGGTGGAAGCCAAGAAAAGCACGATCGGCACGATGGGCACGTGGAAAGTGCCCATGAACAAGGACATAGGGCAGGCAACAAGCACGAGGGAGGCCATGCCCACATGATTGCCGACTTCCGGATGCGATTCTGGATATCCCTTGCAGTCACCATCCCAATTCTTGCCCTTTCACCGTTAATCCAGCAAGTTCTCGAGTTGAGGCACGTTCTGGCCTTCATAGGGGACGGGTACGTGCTCTTTCTTCTCTCCTCCTTCGTTTTCTTTTACGGCGGCGGCCCTTTTCTGAAAGGCTTCGTTGGGGAATTGGCGAAGAAGCAGCCTGCCATGATGACCCTGATTGCCGTAGCGATCACGACGGCCTATGTGTACAGCAGCATCGTCGTATTCGGTCTGAGAGGAAAAGTGTTCTTTTGGGAACTCGCCACCCTCATCGACATCATGCTTCTGGGGCACTGGATCGAGATGAAATCCGTCATGGGGGCATCCATGGCCCTGGAGGAACTGGCAAGGCTCATGCCTTCCAATGCACATAAAGTCATGCCCGATGGCAGTACTTGGGATGTCTCCCTGGGTGAGCTCAAGGCAGGGGACCGGGTCATGATCAAACCGGGGGAGAAGGTCCCCGTAGACGGCGAGGTGATAGAGGGGACAACGTCGGTAAACGAGGCCATGCTGACCGGGGAATCAAAACCCATACCCAAACAACCGGGAGGAATAGTCATAGGGGGTTCCATCAACGGTGAAGGCTCCGTTACGGTGGAGGTCAGGAAAACAGGCAGGGATTCCTTCCTTTCCCAGGTGATCGAACTTGTCAGGCAAGCCCAGGAGAGCAAGTCCAGGACTCAGGACTTGGCAAACCGGGCCGCACTTTGGTTGACCATCATTGCCCTGACGGGAGGAGGTGTGACGATCGGCCTATGGTTGGCCGTTATGCACCAGGATTTTGCCTTCGCTCTCGAACGAATGGTAACCGTCATGGTGATCACATGTCCCCATGCGTTAGGCCTCGCCGTCCCTCTAGTCATTGCCGTTTCTACCGCCCAAGCCGCCGCTAGCGGTCTTCTGATACGAAACAGGGCGGCATTTGAAAGGGGCAGGAACATCCAGGCCATCATATTTGACAAGACGGGCACGCTGACGCAGGGGAAATTCGGCGTCACTGGCACGATCCTCTTTTCTCACGACATCAAAGACGAGGAACTCCTGAAGTATGCCGCTTCCGTTGAGTCGCGGTCGGAGCATCCGATAGCGCAGGGGATTGTCTCCTCCTCAAAGGCAACCTTTTCTGTTGAAGGTTTCAAAGCCATTCCCGGAAGAGGGGCTGAAGGAATCGTAGAGGGCAAGGAGGTGAAAGTCATCAGCCCCGGCTATCTTAGAGAAAAGGGGATCAGCGTTGCTGATGAAAGGATTGGAAGGCTCAGCGCACAGGGAAAGACCGTTATTTTTGTCGTGATGAACGGAGAGCTGAAGGGCGCCATCGCTCTTGCGGATATCATCAGGCCTGAATCCAGGGAGACCATAGCAAAGCTCAAGGAGATGGGAATCCGATGCATGATGCTGACCGGAGACAACAGGCTCGTGGCCAAATGGGTTTCTGACGAGATCGGCTTGGATGAATACTTCGCTGAGGTACTGCCCCAGGAAAAGGCAGATAAAATCAAAGAGGTCCAGTCACGGGGGCTGATTGTAGCCATGACGGGGGATGGAGTGAACGACGCCCCCGCCTTGGCCCAAGCCGATGTGGGGATAGCGATCGGGGCAGGCACCGATGTGGCTGTCGAGACGGCTGACATTGTCCTCGTGAGAAGCAATCCTCTCGACACGGTGGCCATTATCAGCCTTGCCCGGGCAACTTACAGGAAGATGGTCCAGAACCTTGCCTGGGCAACGGGTTACAATGCTTTCGCAATTCCGCTGGCAGCGGGTGTCCTCTACAAATACGGAATCCTGCTGAGCCCCGCCATGGGGGCTGTCCTCATGTCCCTGAGCACGGTCATTGTGGCCATCAACGCGCGATTTCTGCGTGTCGCCCGATAAGGAACAAAAAAGCAAATTGCCATTCTAAGGTAGACATCGTTGATGCTTCGTATTTTTCATAGCTTCTCTAGGAAAATACATCGGCAAATGAGGTAAGAAAGGGCAGGGGTAGAAATGGCTCTGCCTTTTTTATACATATTTCTGATGGAAATCATTGATCATGAGATAAGGCTCGGACTGAAGAGTTGTAGGTGCTAAATGTAAAAAAATAGATAACCTGCCCCCTGATCCCGTCTTATGCCGCAATCCCAGCACAAAAACTGGCCTCGTTTCTGGGGGCAGGTCAATACTTAACATTCCTTCATAAAATGAATCATCTGATTCAATTTGTGAACCACGGGTTCATCGATCCCACGATGCAGCACCGCCTCACCAAGTAAAATATCAATCAATAACAAAGTGTAACGCGTCCCGGTTGTATGAGGGCACGCCCCTTGCTCTGTATCGTGTCGTTCCATGCATGTCGTGGGAAGGCAGGGGACCGCAAAGGGGGCGGTCGTCCGTTCAACGTCCCTGTTTTGGGAGGAACAGGGCAGACACGAAAGGAGGGAGTATGGACTGGAGGGAGGAGTACAAGCGCAAATCGACGAGCCTGGCCGGTGCGGCCGCGCAGATCCGCAACAATGACTTCGTGGGGATCGGATTGGCCGTCGGTTCCTGTTCCCCGGCCATGTTCGACGCCATCCTGGACCGGGGGAAAGAGCTGAAAGGGGTGCGGATCTGCGATTCCGTCGCCGTTCGCCCGTCGAGGCTCTACGATCTCGAGTTCATGAAAGGCCTGGACGGCCACATCAACTTCGACCCGTCCTTCGGAACGGGTGCCAGCCGCAAGATCATCGAGTCCCGCCTGCCGGATTACCTGCCCCTCATGAGCTCCGAGGGTGGCGACAAGTACGCGAAACGCTCCGACGTCTTCATCTGCATGACGACGCCGCCAAACTCCCAGGGATTCATCAACCTCGGCCTCACGAACTTCTACACCATGGAGGCCATCCGGAGAGGGCGCGAGGAGGGAAAGCTCCGCCTGGCCATCGCCGAGGTGAACGACCAGATGCCGACGATCTACGGCGACAACTGGATGCACATCTCCGAGTTCGACGTCTTCGTGGAGAACTCGACCCCCATCCCCAAGGTCGGCCGGGCCACGCCGGGGGAGCGGGAGAAGAAGATCGGGGATTATGCCCTGGAGCTGCTCAAAGACGGCGATACGATCCAGATGGGCATCGGGGCCATCCCGGAGGCCGTCGTGGCGGGCCTGGAAGGCAAGCACGACCTGGGCGTCCTGACGGAGATGTTCCCCATCGGCCTGCCCCAGCTCGTGGAAAAGGGCATCGTCACGAACGCGAAGAAGCCCTTCCACAAGGGCGTCACCGTGGCGACCTTCTGCATGGGCGACCAGTCCATGTACGACTATGTCCACGAGAATCCCGTCTGCGAATTCTACCCGTCTTCCTACACCAACAACCCCGCCTTCATCGCCCAGCACCCCAACATGGTCGCCATGAACATGGCCATGATGGTGGACATGAGCGGCCAGATCGCCTCGGAGGGAATCGGCCACCGCATGGTGAGCGGCGTCGGCGGGCAGCTCGACTTCATGGTGGGCACCTTCTACTCCCGGGGCGGCCGGGGCATCACGATGCTCTACTCGTCCCGGAAACTGAAGGACGGTTCGTTCGTCTCGGCGATTGTTCCGGAGCTGCCCCTCGGCACGCCCGTCAGCGTTCCCCGATTCTATGCCCAGTACGTCGTGACGGAGTACGGCATCGCCGACATCCGCTACAAGACGCGACGCGAGCGGGGCCTTGCCCTGATCGAGATCGCCCACCCGGACCTCCGGGGGGAGCTGAGAAACAGCCTGAAGAAGAATTTCTACATGACCAAATAAAGAGGGACGAAAGGAGAGATCCGTGAACCTGAAAGATGTGAAGGCGGTGGTTACCGGCGGCGCGTCGGGACTGGGGGAAGCGTGCGTCCGCATGATCGCGGGGGGAGGCGGCAGGGCCGCCATCTTCGACCTGCCGATGCAGAAGGACCGGGCGGAAAAGCTGATCGCCGAACTGGGGGCCGGCGTCATC
Organism: Syntrophaceae bacterium; assembly: GCA_013177825.1. Classification (NCBI taxonomy): domain Bacteria; kingdom Pseudomonadati; phylum Thermodesulfobacteriota; class Syntrophia; order Syntrophales; family Syntrophaceae; species Syntrophaceae bacterium. Next base: position 121,273 of record JABLXX010000008.1, on the reverse strand, counting down.
TTCTGCAGCACCGACGTGACGAGCGAGGAGAGTGTCCTGGCCTCCGTCGCAAAGGCGGTGGACGCCTTCCGCGGCATCAACACGGCCATCAACTGCGCCGGCGTGGGCGACCCCGCGAAGCTCCTCTCCAAGAAGGGCCCCATGGCGCTCTCGTTTTTCAACCGGGTCGTGCAGATCAACCTGGTGGGCACCTTCAACGTGATCCGCCTGGCCGTGGAGCAGATGGTCAAGAACGAGGCGGGAGTCGACGGGGAGAAGGGCGTCGTCATCAACACGGCCTCCGCCGCGGCCTTCGACGGCCAGGTTGGCCAGCCGGCCTACAGCGCGTCCAAGGCCGGCGTCGTCGGCATGACCCTGCCCCTGGCCCGGGAGTGCGCCGACTACGGCGTCCGCGTCATGACGATCGCCCCGGGGCTCTTCAACACGCCGATGCTGGCAATCCTGCCGCAGGCCGCCCGCGACGCGCTGGGGGCGATGGTTCCTTTCCCGCGGCGTCTGGGCGAGCCCTCGGAGTTCGCCATGCTGTGCCGGCAGATCATCGAGAATCCGATGCTGAACGGCGAGGTGATCCGCCTGGACGGCGCGATCCGGATGGCCGCGAAATAGCAGCAAGGGGTGTTTCAGCGATTAAAAAGGAGAGATCAGAATGGTAAATCAGGAAGAAATCGTCATCGTCAGTGCGGTCCGGACGCCTTTCAGCCGCTTCGAGTCGGCCATGGCCGACATCCCCAGCATCGACCTGGGAGTGATCGTGATGAAGGAGGCCCTCCGGCGGGTGGGCCTCAAGCCGGACGAGGTGGACGACCTCTACTACGGGAGCTGCATTCCTGCAGAGTATGCCCTGGAGACGGACGTCCCGGGGCGGCAGGCCACGCTTCTGGCGGGTTTCCCTGCGGAGAACAACTCCGTCTCGCTGGATCGGGCCTGCTGCTCCTCCCTCACGGCGCTGCGACTCGGCGTCATGTCCATCCGGGCCGGGGAGGCGGAGATCGTGATGGCCGTGGGCTCCGAGAACATGCCGCGGACGCCGCACCTCGCCCCGGGCCTCCGGAGCGGAAAGCGGCTCGGCCACATCAAGCTGATTGATTGCCTCTTCGAACTGGGCTACAAGTCCAAGGGGTTCAACTCCGTCGCCCTGGATGCGGGCGAGGTGGCCGTCGAGCACGGCGTCACGCGGGAGATGCAGGACGCCTGGGCGCAGGGAAGCCAAGAGAAGTACGCCAAGGCCTTTGCCGAGGGGAAGTACAAGGTCGGCGAAGAGATCATCCCGGTGGTCATCCCGCAGAAGAAGGGGGAGCCCATCATCATCGACCGGGACGAATCCCCCCGGAAGACCACCCTGGAGGCGCTGGCAAAACTGAAGCCGATCTACGGCAGCCCCACCGTCACGGCGGGAAACGCCCCGCCCCTCAGCGCCGGCTCAAGCGCCATCCTGCTCATGACGGCGAAGAAGGCGAAAGAGAAGGGGCTGAAGCCGCTGGCGACGATCCTGGCGACCGTCAGCTCGGCGACCGATCCCCGGGGCATCGCCACCATCCCGGCGCAGACGATCGCGAAGGCGCTCAAGAGGGTAGAACTGAAGATCGGGAACATGGACCTGATCGAGATCAACGAGGCCTTCGCCGCCATGCCCCTCGTCTCCACCAAGCTCCTGGCCGGGGGCGACCCGGCGATCTGGAAGCAGCTCCTGGACAAGACCAACGTCAACGGCGGCGCCATCGCCATCGGGCACCCCGTGGGCGCCAGCGCGGCCCGGATCACCATGCACCTGGCCTACGAACTCCAGCGCCGGGGCGGCGGCTACGGCGTGGCGTCCATCTGCGGCGGCCTTGCGCAGGGCGAGGCGATCGTCATCAGGGTCTGAGCATCCCCGGGCACGCGGTCCCTGGGAATGCCGGGGGCCGCGGCAACGACGGCCGTTCTTTCATTCCGGAGTCATCTCATCAGGAAAGGGGTTTCGAATGGCAGAGACGATTTTTCAGGAAGAGCATCAGGTGTTCAGGGACAGCTTCAAGAAATTCCTCGCGAAAGAGGTCATCCCCTACCTTGAGGAATGGGAAGAAGTCGGCATCGTCCCCAAGGTGGTGTGGAAGAAAATGGGCGAGAACGGCTTCCTCTGCCCGTGGCTGGAAGAGGAGTACGGCGGCGCCGGCGGCGGATTCGAATATTCCGTCATCATCAACGAGGAGCTGTCCTACATCGGCGCCCACGGCCTCCTGGCGGGGCTCCACAGCGACATCATCGTTCCCTACATCCACACCTTCGGCAACGAGGAGCAGAAGCAGAAATGGCTCCCCGGCTGCGCCTCCGGCGACATCATCACCGCCGTCGCCATGACGGAGCCGGGCACCGGCTCGGATCTGGCCTCGATCCGCACCACCGCCGTCCGGGACGGCGACCACTACGTCATCAACGGGGCGAAGACCTTCATCTCCATCGGCATCCACTGCGACCTCGTCATCGTGGCGGCCAAGACGGACACGAAGGCCGATCCGCCCTTCAAGGGCATCAGCCTGATCTGCGTGGAGGACGGCACCCCCGGCTTCACCCGCGGCCGGAAGCTGAAGAAGATGGGCTTCCACAGCCAGGACACGGCGGAGCTGAACTTCGAGGACTGCCGCGTGCCCGTCGGGAACCTCCTGGGGAAGGAAGGGCAGGGGTTCTACTACCTGATGCAGAAGCTCCAGGGAGAGCGACTGGTGGTGAGCATCATCGCCCAGGCCATGGCCGAGGCCATGCTGGACATGACGGTCAAATACTGCAAGGAGCGGACGATCTTCGGGAAGCCCGTCAGCTCCTTCCAGCACAACACCTTCAAGATCGTGGAGATGGCCACGGAGATCGAGATCGGCCGGACGTTCCTGAATTCGCTGATCAGCGACTTCCTCGCCAAGAAGGACATCGTGAAGCAGGTATCCATGGCCAAATACTGGATCCCCGAGATGGCCAACCGGGTGGCCTACCACTGTGTTCAGCTCCACGGCGGTTACGGCTACATGGAGGAATACCCCATCTGCCGCTTCGCCCGGGACGTGCGCGTGATCCCCATCTTCGCCGGCACGACGGAGGTCATGAAGGTCATCGTCGGGCGGATGATGGGTCTTTGAGAACAGCCCCCCAGAAGCATTAAAACAGTATCCCCCCACTCCGGGTGTTCCGTGAAATTTCCAAGCGGAGCACCCGGCCCTGCCTTTTTAGCATGAATCCAGCGCATCATTATTCAAAAAGTACATAATATTGAGATGTTGTCGTAAATAGACTTGACAATTCCGCCTCGGACGATATAGTGACGCAATTTTTTGGGAATGACAGGAGTTAAATAGAAGATTTCCAGGAATCGTGAACCGTTTCTGAGGCAACGGTATGAAAAACAACGAACCTACCAATTCAACCCCGGCTTCTTTCAAGGAAGGCGGGTTTTTTTTACATGAAAGGCAAGGAAATGAGACGATTCTACGCCATGTTTACCTGGTCCATCGCTCTCCTGCTGTTTCTCGGGTGTGCGACGACGCTTCCTCCGGGAAGCGATAGCATTCGTCAGAAATCGCTGTCGGCTTCGGCTCCGGGTCAACCGGATCAAAGCGTTCAAGCGTTCCTCTATGGCGGAAACGGGATTGATTCCGGGATGAGCATTGCCTGCACGGAAGAAGGAGCCTGTCTGCTCTTCGGTGATACCGTGCGAAGTTTCGGCTGGTCTATGGACTACCTGGCTGTGAAGATTTCAGCGGACCAGAAGGTTATCTGGGCGAAAACGTACGATGGCAGTGGTGCGGATGGTGCACTTTTCGCCGTTGCCGCCTCGGATGGCGGATTTCTCCTCGTAGGCTTGAGCAAGAGCATGCTTTTTACTCCTCTCAAATCAACGGACAAACAGCAGTATCCCCTGATCATCAAGACCGACTCCACGGGCGACATCCAATGGGCTACGGTTATTGATTACTATATGAGTGGATTTGATTTCCATCTCAACAATGCCGTTCAAACCGCCGATAAAGGATATATCTTTTCCGGTAGTTCTCCCCGATGTAAGGATAAAAATAAAGGCGGCCCATTGCTTTTTAAGTTGTCTGAAAAAGGCGATCTGCTTTGGGCAAACTGTTATCATCTTTCAACTGGATCAGTAATGGATCAATTCCGGGTAACGGAAACCCAGGATCGAAACTTGGCCGTTCTTTTCAGTGCAACGGAGAAATTCGGTTTATTCCTTACAGATTTCGAAGGGAAGCCAATATGGGCGAAAACTCTCAAAAGCCCGGATACGAAGCGTATCTGGCCGCAAAGCTTAGTGATCGACAATAAAGGAAGGATTATCGCCACCGTTGCAAATGTTGTGAGCATAACGGGAAGTGGACAGGCCAATGCGGGGGTATCCAGGTTCACGTCCCAGGGGAACATCTTGTGGAGCCGCCAGTACAACATGAACAAGATCACTTATCCAAGGGTCATCGTGAGCGCATACGATCAACAGTTTCTCATCGCCGGAGTCACTGGTGACGGTGTATGGGGCTATCTTATAGGTTACAAGAAACCAGTAAATTACTTTGCTTTCCTGATTGATGAGGATGGCAATGAAAAATCATGCATATCGCCGGAGAAGCCAACCGTTGGAGTAAGGTCGGCGGTGAAATCGCAGGGCAGGTATTTCCTGTTCAGTGATTACGATTTATCGAAGGAAACAACAAATTTTTATCTTCTGCTTTGGAACCCCCTGAAGGATGCCCGCCCCGACTCATTGAAGCAAAAGGTTTCTCAAAGCCCGTTTCAACTTTCAGAAGAAAATGCAGCCATCACTCCGAAGCCGGTCGAGTTGCACGCCATGAAAATTGAAAAGAAGATATTGCAAGTCCGGGATCTTGGAATCAATCGTTCTCCGTGATGAAACCGGATAAGAGGGATCCATTGTCCACAAAATTCATCAGGAAGGGCCGACATGAAAACTCTCAGAATGTTCATCTTAATCGGCATGATTGTCGGTTTCACGGTCATGAATGGATGCGCAACGTTTCCGCGAGGCAATTCCGCTCAGGATTCAAGAATAAGAGACTCCGGCATGGCCACGTCGGCGATCCCGCAGGGGAATATTATTTTACCGGGACCGTTGAAACTCACCGGGATAAAGAATTTCTTCGATCCATCGGAAGAAAAAGCCGTATGGTGGTGTGAGTTTATTGCAAGCAGTTTCTTCTCACCTCCAACCATGACGGCCAAATGGTTTGCCCCCGACAAAAGCATTTACAAGGAACAAGAAATAAAAAGTTTCTGGATTTCGGAGGCGATCATAGCAGAGTTGCTGATCAAGGGCAGTGCCGCACAAGCAAAACAGGGAAAATGGAAAATAGAGGTTTATTACGAGGATAAATTATTCGATCAAGTGTGGTTTATGATAGGAGGGCAGAAAGAAACAGTGAAGATGGGAGAAGACTGAATCATGGGACGAAAAAACACCATATTATCTTCTTTGCTGGTTGTCCTGATGACAGTCCAATTATCGTTCGCGTCCGATCAAGGCACGGTTCAGGCTCCCATTTTAAATCAAAAGGAATTTATCACCATAGATAAGAAAGTGGCTGTCATTGTCTTTGATGATGTAAGACCTGATATCGAAAGATATGCCAAATCGAGATTAGAGAACCTGATCGAAGACGCCAATTTTTATACGGAAGAATGGGCTTACTTAAATAAGAGAGGAGAAAAGAAAGTTTATAATGTTGCGCAACAATTGTCACGATCAATAGCGGATCAGGTAAGAGAGAAAAAACTATTCATAAAAACGGAATTTGTCGATGTGTCTGTTGCGGATTATTCGAAAAAAGATAAATCCGACTTGGGAAAAGAATATGATTACGTATTGATGGGAAAGATCAAGCATTTCTATGGTTTTTATAAAGCGCTGGAAAATACCGGTAGCTCTGGGACCGCCCTGATGATAGGCGTCGTCGGTGGCGTTGTCGGAGGCGCCATCGGCGGTGCAGTGGCCGGAGCGATTGCTGGTGCCATTGTGGCCGATCAAAATAACGCACTATCATTTAAAATTGAAGGGAATACGGCTCTTACGGACATCAAGCTGATGGATCTGAAGTCTGATCGAATTGTGTGGAGTGGAGAGGTCCGCAACAAATTCAAGGACATAAAGAAAGAATATTCCAGCAATATGTATAAAGAGGCCTCTTATTCACTGCGGGCCGCGGTTGATGATCTCGTTTCGAAAATGGTAAAGGCTGACCTCCGATAACCGCTGTGCGGGGATCGTTCATAAGGAATGAATATGGTGCCGATTCTATCCTCTTCAATAAGCCTGATTGTCCTGCTCGTGCGGCATCCCGAACGCCATCCCGTCACAGACGCAGGAATTGACGGTTAGTCCTTCCTTCCCAATCCTTCCTATTTGAAGCCTTCCGTGCTCATGTCCGGATATTGCTGAAACCAAGGTCGATCATCCGGCCGACGTTCAGCATGTGCTGTTTCACTTCGTCGGGCGTGCGGCCGGGGTAGTTCCGGAAGGTGATCAGGACCCCGTTCAGGGCCGCAAAGAAGGCATGGGACAGGGGCCGCACGGGCTCCGGTTTCTTCATCTTACGGAAGAGCCTGTCGAACTGGTCGAAGAACCGGCGCTCCGCCGCGTTGATCTTCTCGACTTTTTCCGGGGAAAGCTCGCCGTCGAGCATGAAGTGGGTCAGCATTCTCAGGTACTGGTCGTTGTCGATGCAGTAGGAGAGAAAGGCGTCGCTGATCTTCGCGATGTCCGGCGTCTCGCTCTCGTCGATGAGCCGCTCGATGACCCCGCCGATTTCCTCGGCGCCCCGGATGAAGGCCTCCACGAAGATCGACTGCTGGTCCGGGAAATACCGGTAGATCAAGGCGTGCGAGATGCCCGCCTCCTGGGCGATGTCCCGGATGCTCACCTTGTGGAACGGCTTGACGGCGAACACGCGCTCCGCGGCCTCGACAATCAGCTCCCGGCGGGCGAGGATCGCCTCGCTCTTGAGATCGGCAAACGTGGCGTTCTCTTCCATGGGGTTCCTTTCTTCCCGGCCGTGCCGTCGGGAAACAAAACCGCTGTCAAGATATCGCGACGACGGACGATTTGTCCACCGGGAAGGAATCGTTCCCCGTCATGAATCCCGGAAAAGACGGCTTCCGGTGATGAAAAAGGCTTGCTTTCCTGTCGCGTGTTCTCTACTGTAACCACTGGTTACACGCCTGTCAATCTGCATTTCAGCAGGCCGGACTGTCCATTCATTTCAAAAAGGGGGGAGATCCCATGGAAAAGACCGTCCTTGTCGATGTCCGGAACCGTATCTGCACCCTGACCCTGAACCGTCCCGACGTGATGAACGCCTTCAGCGAAGAGATGCTCGGCGACTTCCAGGACGCCCTCGACCGCATCGGCAGGGACGAGGAGGTGAACGTGCTCGTCCTGCAGGGCGCCGGCGGCAACTTCTCGTCGGGGGCGGAGCTCTCGCCGCGGAACTACTCGCTGAGCCACGACGACCTGCACGAGATCATGAAGCGCCTCGGCCGCTGGGTGCAGACCGTCCGGGAGTTGAGGCAGCCCGTCATCAGCAAGGTGAGGGGGATGGCCGTGGGTGGCGGCGCCAACCTCGCCCTGTCCGGCGACTTCGTCCTAGCCGCCCACGAGGCGAAGTTCATCCAGCCGTTCATTCACATCGGGCTGATGACGGACCTGGGAGGGACGTATTTCCTGCCCCGGCTGGTCGGGCTGGCCAAGGCCCGGGAGCTGGCCATGCTGGGGGACAGGCTCAGCGGCCGGGACGCCGCCTCGATCGGCCTGATCTACAAGTCCCTGCCGGACGAGGAGCTCGACGGCGCGGTTACCGCGCTGGCCGAGACGCTGGCGCAGAAAGCCCCCACCGCCATGTCCCTGATCAAGAATGGGCTGGACAAGAGCCACGACATGTCCCTGGAGGAGGTCCTCGCCTGGGAGGCCGAGAGGCAGACGGAGCGGATCCGGAGCACCGAGCACCAGGAGGCCGTGATCAAATTCATCCAGTCAAGGAGCAAAAAATAATCCCAGATCGATAACGTATACAGCGAGCGTCGAACGAAGACAGAGTTGTTTTCGTCCGCCGGGCATTGCCATGAACATTTTGAAGGAGGATGTCTATGAGTGATGTTTACGCGGAAAAGCCATGGTTGAGGAGTTATGACAGGAATGTCCCGCCGGAGCTCCCGTACGAGAACAGGACATTCGCAGAGCAGTTCAGGGTCGTGGCCGACCGGTACCCGGACAAGACGGCCCTGCATTACATGGGGAAATCCATCACCTATCGCGAGATCGACCTCCTGTCCAACCGTCTCGCCCGGTATTTCCAGAAGATCGGCCTGAAGCCCGACGACGTCGTGGGCCTTCACCTGCCGAACCTCCCGGCCCATTTCATCGCCATCATCGCCGTGCAGAAGGCGGGCTGCGTCTCCACGGGCCTGAGCCCGCTCCTGACGCCCCACGAGATGGAGCACCACCTGAACGATTCGCGGGCCAAGGCCGTGATCACCGTGGACCTCCTGTTCGACAAGGTCGCGGAGGTGGCCGACAAGGCCCCGTTCAAGAGCGTCCTCGTCACGGAGGTCGCCGATTTCCTGCCCGGCGTGAAGAAGGTGCTGGGGAAGCTCCTGAAGAAGATCCCCACGGCGCCGATCGGCCCCCTGCCGGGCAAGACGGTCGTCCGGTTCATGGAGGCCGTCGATTCGATGCCGGCCGACCCGGTGGCCGTCCGGCGCACCATGGACGACACCATCTTCATGATGTACACCGGCGGGACCACGGGCCAGTCCAGGGGTGCCGTCCTGACCCAGCGCAGCTACATGTACAACCGCCAGCAGCTCCTGACGTGGATCGACATCCGGCCCGACGATATCGCCCTGTCGGCCTTCCCCCTGTTCCACATCGCCGGCCTGACCTTAGGCGGCGTCTCGATCACCTCGGGCGTCACGCAGGTCTGCGTGCCCAATCCCCGGGACTCCAATTTCATGATCCAGGCGCTGAAGGCTTACAGGCCCACGTTCATGACTCACGTTCCCACGGTCTATTTCGAGCTCATCAAGAATCCCGAGTTCAGGAAGGTCGACATGAGCGGCCTGAAGTTCTGCCTGAGCGTGGCGGCCCCGTTCCCGGGAGAGAAGATCCGGGAGCTGGAGAACATCGTCGGGGAGAACAAGCTGATCGAGCTCTACGGGATGACCGAATCGATGGTCACCTGCTTCAATCCCCGCTACGGGAAGAAGAAGCCCTCCTCCATCGGCATCCCCATGTCAGACACGGAGTTCAAGCTCGTCGATCCCGAGACGGGACAGCTCGCAAAGCCGGGTGAGCCGGGGGAAATCATCATCCGCGGCCCCCAGATCATGACGGGCTACTACATGAATCCGGAAGAAACCGCCCGCACCCTCCGGGACGGCTGGATATACACGGGAGACATCGCGACCATGGACGAGGACGGGTATTTCTACATCGTCGACCGCGTGAAGGACATGGTCATCGTCTCCGGCTTCAAGGTCTTCACCCGGGAGCTGGACGATCTGCTGGCCCTGCATCCCGACGTCGAGATGGCCGCGGCCATCGGCATCCCCGACCCGGAGCGCCCGGGGTCCGAGCGCGTCGCCCTGGCGGTCATGCTGAAGCCCGGCATCGAGAAGAGCGAGGCCGAGAAGGAGAAGATCCTGAACTTCCTGAAGGAGAACGTGGCGCCGTACAAGGTGCCGAAGGTCATCCAGTTCATGGACCAGCTTCCCCTGAGCGGGGTCGGCAAGATCCTCAAGCGGGAGCTGAGGACCATGATGTAGGGCGGATCGACCAGGACCTTCCAGAACGAAAAAAACAAGGAGAATCAAAGACGATGGGCAGCCTGATATGCGACGAAAGAGACCAGAAATTCGTGATGTATGAAATGCTCAAGATTGAGGAGCTGTTCAAGATGGAGCACTTCGGCGACTATTCCCGCGACATGTGCGACATGGTCCTCGACGGGGCGAGGAAGATGGCGGAGGAGGTCGTCTTCCCGGTCCTGGTCGAGGGCGACCGGGAGGGGTGCCGTGTCGAGAACGGCAACGTCCTCGTTCCGAAGTGCTTCCACCGCAGCTTCCGCATCTTCCGGGAAGGCGGCTGGACGACCGTCAGCGTGTCCCCCGAGGCCGGCGGGCAGGGATTCCCCCTCATCATCGGCATGATGACCGAGGAGTGGTTCATGCACAACTTCAGCCTCGTCGGCTACGCCTTCCTGACCGCCGGGGCCGCCCACCTGATCGAGGCGTATGGAACGGAAGCCCAGAAGCGGAAGTACATGGACAAGATGTATGAATGCGTGTGGGGCGGCAACATGTGCCTGACGGAGCCCGGCGCCGGGACCGACCTCAGCAACATTCGGACGAAGGCCATCCGGCAGCCCGATGGCACGTTCCTCCTGGAAGGGACGAAGCAGTTCATCACCGGCGGGGACCAGGACCTGACGGAAAACGTCATCAGCCCCGTGCTGGCGCGGATCGAGGGCGATCCCGCGGGGACGGAGGGCATCTCCATCTTCCTGGTGCCCAAGTTCCTCGTCAACGAAGACGGCTCCCTGGGGAGGCGAAACGACTACACCATCCCCGGCATCGAGCATAAGATCGGCCTGAACGGGAGCGCCACCTGCCAGATGAGCTTCGGCGAGAACGGGGCCTGCTACGCCGAGCTCCTGGGGGAGGAGCGGCAGGGGATCCGGATCATGTTCCAGATGATGAACGAGGCCCGGATCTTCGTGGCCGTCGAGTCCCTGGGCAGCGCCTCCATCGCCTACCTGCACGCCCTCGCCTATGCCAAGGAGCGCCTCCAGGGGTCCGCATTGGAGGAGATGAAAAACCCCCTGGCCCCGAGGGTGCCGATCATCCGCCATCCCGACGTCCGGCGGATGCTCCTGTGGATGAAGGCCCATGTGGAAGGTATGCGGGCGCTCTCCTATTACACGGCCTGGTGCGTCGACGTCATGGAGAGCACCGCCGACCCCGCCGTGAAAGACACCTATCGCGGCATCATCGAGGTGCTGACACCCGTCTGCAAGGCCTACTGCTCGGACCTGGCCTTCCGGGTCTGCGAGACGGCCATCCAGGTCTACGGCGGGTACGGCTGCTGCAACGAGTATCCCGTCGAGCAGTTCCTGCGCGATGTGAAGCCGACCTCCATCTACGAGGGCGCCAACGGCATCCAGGCCCTCGACCTGGTGGGGCGGAAGCTCGGCATGAAGAAGGGCCTATATTTCATGAAGCTCCTGGGGGAGATGCAGAAGACGATCCAGGAGTGCGCTACGGCAAAAGGGGTGGGAGACCTGGCCGCCGACGTGCAGGAGGCCGCCAACACCCTGGCCGAGGCCGGCATGTTCTTCGCGGGCAGCGCCTCCAGCGGGAAATTCATGATCCCCGTCTCGAACGCCTACACGTTCCTCACCATGATGGGAAAGGCCGTCTTCGGATGGCTCCTGCTCTGGCAGGCCCGCGTGGCCCGGGAGACTCTGGAGAAGATTTGCGCGCAGAAGGGAGTCGATGCGGACGACAAGGCGGCTCTTAAAGCGCTTTCTTCGGAAGACTCGGAAGCGGCCTTCTACACTGGGAAAATCGCCGCCTGCCGGTACTTCATCAAGCACATCCTCCCGGAAGTAGCCGCCGGCATGAAGGCCATCAAAAGCGAAGACCTCTCCCCGATCGACATCCCGGACGAGGGGTTTGCGGTTTAGTTAAAGAAGCCAGGATCAGAAGCCTGCCTGAAGGGCTGGGCCGACAAAAGCGTTCTAACTGTCGGCTCAGTCCTTGATCTTCTTACTTCCTACTCCCACAGGCTGAATCCGGTATTATTTCAATCAAATTAATAAAGCGAATCCCTATATGGTTATGGTTAGAAATAGCATGATATTATCAGGTTGCCGCTCAAAACGCTTGACTTCTCCGTTTCAGGCGATATAGTGTGCCCCAAATTTGTGGAACCACAGGAGCAGAAAGACCGGAAGATACACGTTCCAGATCCATAAACCGTTTCAGCAGAACCGGTACAGAAAGATGAGCTGACAAAACGAAACCCCACTTCTTGGATGAGAGGTGGGGTTTCATCGTTGAAATTAACTATATTTCAATTTATCATCGGTGAGCAACATCAGCTACAATAACTTGAATAGTGTACTATTTTTGAAGATTGAAGACGTCAAGAATAAAGTAGGGAGTTGATATTTAGGAAATGAATAAGAAACTTAGGTTGGAGTCTCGACAAAACACTTTGATTATAAAACGGTGGGCAGATCTTATAGTATTAAGTGTAATTACGGCTCTTTTATTCATTAGTTTAAATCCATTTATAGGTACATTGACAAGACAGCTATATAATTTGTTTCCTCGATCAGAGACCTTTAATATTTTTTCTGTTTCCTTAATCATTATCGAATTCTTGTCAGTAATTATAATATGGTATGTGATAATTCGTCTCGGTGGGTTTCGATTATTATCGAAAGAAATATTTAAGTCATTTAAAATAAGGTTTTTATACCCACCTACATGGTGCTTTGCATTTTTGGGAGGCATTCTTTACTATTGGGGAAGAACAATATTTTGGAAAACATACACATTCGAATGGTTCGTAATAGGATCATCAATTATTTCTTTTGTTCCTGGAATTATTACGGCATGCTTTTTAGATAAGCTCTTTTCACACAAAAAATTAGTATCTATGAGTATTGAAAATATTTATAATTCGCATTTACTGAATAATTATAGATCAATACTTCATGATAAGCCTGCTTTCATTCGTTGGATTAATAAAGAGACACCCATAAATACATCCACTGAAGACATCTTTGGCTTATCGGTATTTGCGAAACGGATCAGTAGAATGCTCCAAGATAATAATTTAAAGACAATTGCTATTGTTGGTTCATATGGATGTGGTAAGAGTAGCATTATTAACATGGTTGAAGAAGACTTGCGATCGCAAAGCTCTGATATAAACTATTTTAATAAAGAGAATATAATGTTCTGTAATGTTCGTGGATGGGGATTACAGAGAAATGCGGCTATAGAACATATATTACAAAGTGTATTAGTTGAAATGTCAACAAAAGTAGATTGCCTAGGGCTATCATATATTCCAACTGACTACCGACATGCTCTATCAAATACTGGATATTCATGGCTAAGATCAATCGCTATATTGTCAAATCAAGCGAAAGAGCCCCTAGAAATTCTTCGGAAAATGGATCTTGTTCTTACATGTATCGGTATGAGAGTTGTAATATTCTTAGAAGATCTTGACCGCAATGTAATGAGTTCTAATTATATAGAACAAATAACCTCTCTTCTTGATAATTTAAAGGATCTCGATAATATTTCTTTTGTTTTAGCTATTAGTCAAAGTAGTATCAAAAATAATTCATTGTTTAGGGTGTGTGAGCATATTGAGTTCATCCCAGCTTTAGCAAGAAACGAGGTATTAGATTGTATAAAATATTTCAGAAATATATGTATTGATGATTATATAGAGAGCGATATCGATTGTCGTAGGAGAGAAATGAGAGATCAACATCTTGGAATTAAAAAGACTCACAGGGAGTACCAACACTCATCTTTGTTCGGCGAAGTGAATTCTCCTGTAATTGTGGTTTCTAAACTACTCAACAATCCTAGGATGTTGAAAACGACATTACGTCATTCGTTACAATCATGGCAATCCCTACATGGTGAAATTGATTTTGATGATTTATTTGTAACTAGAGTAATATATACAATTGCACCCGAAGCCTTTTCGTTTATAAATCAAAATATCGGATTACTTCGATCTTTTAATACTGATAGCACATCTGAATTCACTAGGAAAAGACAAGGAGAAAATCGCGAAGTACTAGACAAGGAATGGGAAAAGATTCAGTGTGATTGGAACAAAATAATGCTCAAGCATTTGATTATTTACTTGTTTCCAGGGTGGAATGAAGATGATTTTTATCAAGACAATGTGCCCCAAGGTGTTCTACAATCAGATCCCACAGATTACTGGGTTAGGTTAAACAGAGAAGAGGTAGCGATGGATGAACTACGTGATCAGACAATTTTACATGCAGTTCAATCATGGAAAGAGAATAAAAGCACAATCATTTATCAAAATCTTAATCTTTCTGAAGCAATATTTAATATAGATGGCTTTGCACGAAAAATAGAGCATTTTGGAAATTTGTTGGATGGTGGCAATATTAGAGAATTGGCTAGTGAAGTATTCGAAAATATAAGGAATTCAAAAAATAGCAACTTCGATGTTGATAGTTATCTTGGTTTTTTTGAATTATGGAGACTATCATTGGATAATCCATCCAAAAATCATTATGAATGGATTCTTGTAGAAATTGAAAAAGCTTTACCTATTAGCCTAAGACTCGCAAATTCGTTGTACTATTATTGGTCAAAAGGAAGCCGCACCGATATTGATATAACAAATATCCATATAAGCTTACGTAAGAGATTTGTTGAGGCAGCAAGGAAATGTTACGAATCAGATTTAAATGTGTTTATTAAAGCCCTTGATGAAGTGTATATTTATAGTATTTATCACTTGATGATATTTTTTAGTCAAACAAAATATGGTGGCAGTGGATTTAATGCGTCAGAATGGGACTGGCTTGTCAATACTATCTTAGAATCAGCAAAAATAAATAGTCGGATTATTATTCCCCAGTTAGTACCATTAATCTGCGATGAGTTGAACACAGGCAGAGGTGAATTAACATATTCAATTAATGAGAAAAGATTACAAGACCTATTTGGAAAAAAAAGAGATATTCTAGATCAAATATTATCCAATACAATTGATACTTCAATATTTAATGAAAGAGAGAGGAATTATATCGAGTATGTTCAGAGTGTTTTATCAAATCAAATGAGCACAAAACATACAACAGGAGACAGTTGACGACAAGATACGATCGATAAACAGCTGTTGAGAATGTATAATTACTTGAGGATAAATAATAATGATAAAAAAATCATCAGGTTATGAAGAAATTAAAATTTGTAAATGGGAAGACTTTGACGAAGCAGTAAGAGAACTAGATTTTAGAACATGGGTCTTTCGTGGCCATTATGATGCTTCTTTTGAACTTAAAACATCTTTATACAGAATGCTGGAAGAAGTAGAGGATTTAATTGAAAAGAAAAAAGGGAAAAGGCAAAAACTAGTTAAAGATAGAAGGGAGGAGATACTTCTTGAAAAGTTTCAATCAACAGCACATCTATATTTAAAACATTCTCTCCCAGAAATAAATGATAAACACACAAATCGTCTAGAATGGAATGCGATAATGCAGCATTATGGTACCCCGACAAGGCTCCTTGATGTGACGCTATCGCCCTATATTGCAATGTATTTCGCCCTAGAAAAGGGCAGCACTGATTGTTGTGTTTTTGCATTCAATCACAAAATATTAAAAGAGTTTGACGAAGAATATTTCTCTGGAGAAGATTTCGCTAAAGAAGTATTCGCTAATCGTAAAGGAGATAGGTCTTTCATTATTCCTTTTGACCCTTCACTAAAAACTGAAAGAATATTAGCACAGCAAGGGCTTTTTTTAGTGCCAAGTAATAACTATGAAACATTTAATGAAATTCTAAAGCATTACAATCTTAAGAGAATAGCATGCAAAAAAATTATTATACCATCGTCATTACGTTTAGAAGGAAATATAAGACTTCAGAGAATGAATATAACAACAAAATCGCTTTTCCCTGGTTTGGAAGGATTTTGTCGTTCACTTAGATACGAAGTTATGCATAATATTAAACTATTGGAAAAAATATGCTGACAATTATGTTACTATAAAATGAAATTTGCAGTAGCTTGAATCTTGACGATTTATTAATGATAAGAGCAAGACGTAAGCCAGTAGATGACATCGTTAAATCCTCTATCCGAGCGTTCTAATATTCAGATTATAAGAGCCGTCATCTTCTTGCTTCATAAGGGACATCTCTACCAACTTACTTAAGTCTCTCCTGGCCGTTCTTTCGCTCACATTCCGATATAGTGCGTTATATGGGGAAACAGAGAAAAGATCCTTTAAGGATACACTCTTGAAGGTATCCAGCATGATCGTTAACAGGTCATGCTGTCTCTGGGTGATGATTTTACTGGACCTGAGAGAAGAATAGTAATCCCTCATGACGAGAAATTTAATCATGAATGTTACGTTACGCTTGATTTCAGCAAGCGATTCAATAACTCCATTCATCACGAATGTAAGAAAGGCCGATATGTCATTACCGACGTTTTTTCTGGCCATGGAAAAAGCTGAATAATAATGATGGATATTTCGGTAGTAGTAATTTGAAAGCATGGTTGGAACGTATTTAATGCCGGATTTCCTAATTATAATAGCCTCAACAATCCGAATGGTCCTTCCGTTGCCATTTCCAAAAGGATGAATCAACCCTAAGTGATAGTGGGCCAATGCGGCTCTCACAAGCGTATCCAATTGCATGATTTGATCCGAGTTGATCCATGCGATGAATTCCTTCATTAAGTTTTGTATATCGGGCAAACACTTTGGCGGCGTGTATATTCCACCATGTTCATTGTCGCCGACTTTCACCACGTGGTTTCTGTAATTGCCTGGGACGTTATCCTGATAATCGAGCCCATCCGTTATGATTTTATGAAGGTCTCTGATGGTAACTTCCGATATTTGAGCGGCATCGCCTGATGCATCGTGTTTTTTCACATAGGCATACGCATTTTTCAGGTTGATTATTTCCTTTTCAACTTGGCTGGCCTTTCCATCATTCCCTGTATCTTTTATAATTATTCCAACTTCCTCTTCTTTTAAGGGATTGCCTTCGATGGCAGCCGTGCTGAATATCGACCTGCGGATCAATTCCTCTTCCAGATAGGTTGACCATTCAGGCAGAATCGGCAGATCGGCGATTGCTTCATATGACATTCTTCCCTCCAGTATCAGAGGGTTAATTTTTTGAGCATCATATTTCGAGCTGAATGCGAAATTGCCCGATTTGAACGTCATGACTTTCCTGACACTGTTTTCGTCCATGTTTTTGTCACCATTATTCTGTATGAAAATAATATGTTAAGGTGAAACGCCTTCGATATTTGTCACACAAGATGTTGAGCTAACATGTTCCGCCCGGCAGGGAATGCGTAGCATGGCATGACCTTGGCGTCAAGAGAAATGTCAGAGAAATTGTCACAAGAATAATGCATGAATACAGACTGATGAGTCAATGTGCATGATGAATGATGTCACAATATTTGTCACAAGATTTGTCATGCTTTGCACCCTTATAGATGGCCTCCTGTTCATGATCCCGCTGATTGAAAGACGGCGAAAATCGTGATGTCCGCAGAAGCTGACGGGGCTTTCGCACTGGTGGACTTGGACAAGCTCCGGTGCCACAAGGGGACGAAAGAGGACTTTCACTGGAAGGGAAGGGCCTGCGCAGAAGGATTTTCCGGGGACACAACACCTCTTTCCAAGAATTGATGCAGGAAATGTAAGGTGTTATGACCCCGGAATGGATTCGCCCATGCAGAAGCTTGTCCTGCATGGGCGGTGGGGCTGAATCATTCTATTCGATGGTAATCAAATCCAGCGGGTATTTCGTAAAGACCTCCGCTTTTCCGGGTTTCACGCAAACGACGTATTCCAGGGCGAAGACACCGCAATTGGTCTTGAAATCGTAGATATGCGCACAGGGAACGATCATGACGTTTTCTTCAAGGATGTAGTCGTCGTCATGGCAAAACGTCGGAGGCAGATGGCCTGTGCCGATGCCGTGCCCGAGAGGAACGGATCCGAAATCCGGATAGCCTCCCTCTGCGAGACGGCTGATATACCATTTCTCGATTTCCTTGGTGCTCGCACCGGGCACAAACATCCCGTTCAATTCCTCGATGACCGGCCTGATAAAATCGACCATCTTCATGTAATCCTTTGACTGTTTCCCAAACGCCAGCGTCCGGAAGCTGTCCGTGCGGTATTCATCCCAGACGGGATGCAGATCGTAATAGATCCGGTCTCCGTTTACGAGAATCCTGTCGGTCGGCAGGTGATCGCCGTAGCCCATCTGGGATGTAAAGAGGCACTGGTTCGGCGTGTAGTAATAGGAGGCGCCCAGCCTCCGCATTTCAAGCTCGGCATGGCCGATCAGCTCCGCCTCGGTAACTCCGACCCGCACGTTTTCAAGGATTTTGCTGGTGCCCGCATCGGCGATGCCGCAGGCTCGGCGAATCAACGCCAGCTCCTCTTCATCCTTTTTCATCATGACGTCGTTGATCATCTTTTCGCCATCCACGATGGTTGCATCGGGCAGATTTTTGGCGAGGTGGTCGTACATCAGGTAGGCAATGGACGGCATTTCCACGGCAATCACCTTGTTGTGGCATTCGCGCTCACGAAGGATCGTGACAGCCGTGTCCAGAAAGCTGATGGGCTCGATACCGGCATACGCGGGCATCCAGAAGCGAATGTCCTTGATGTACCCCTCCGTCATGAGCCTGCCCATCTCCGCAAGCGAGACGAGGAGCGTGGGCTCTTCCTTTGCCCACACGAACAGGCAGTTCCCGAGGTTGAAGTCGTTGTGGAACGTTCCGGCGACATAGGAGTACTTTTGCTGATGCGTCAGGATCAACACATCGATTCCCTCTTTCTGCATCGCCTGCCTGACTTTTTCTGCATTCTTCCTGAAGAAAGAATAGTTCATCTTACAGCGTCCTCCATTTCATTAATTCTTTTCTTTGGTTCGATCACTCACAAGATACTTCTGTTGACGGTTTGGAGTACAGGAGTCGTAGGCATGCCCGATAAGGCGCGTCAGCCGACAAGAAAGGAGCTATACCCCTCCCTTCTTGAACACATAAATCGCCCAACCCAGCGTTTCCCGTCCCCACCGCAGATACGCGGTCTTACTCTCTCGCACTCGCTTCAGCACGGTCTCCACATCCGGATCGTCCCGATGATCACTCGCCCAGGTTTCCGCGGCATACCACTGCAACCCTTCATATCGATCCCAGTCATCCTGGCTGCTCACGAGCGTGTAGACCAGCTCCAATCCGAGGTCTCGCCCGGCATCTGCATTCTGATCATGTGTTCCGAGGTCGCTCCGTGCCATTTCGATCGCTTCTAAATACTCCTGTTCCGGCTCATGCCGCCAGTACGGCTCTCCCACAACGATCCAGCTTTCCGGGGCTGCCATCTTCTGCAGCGCGCTCAGCGTCCCTCGATGCCCGCCAAAAATCCAGCTCGCACCGATGCAGGCTGCCAGATCAAAGCTCTGCAAGGTCTCCGGGACATACTCGGCCCCGTCCATCTCCAGGAAATGGAGTTGGGCATCCGGAACACGTTCCTGATGCTTCTTTTTGACATCGGCAATGAAGTAGGGAGAGAGATCAACTCCTGTCCCTGTCATTTGCCGGTTCCGCTCTGCAAGCCGGATGAGAAACTCGCCCTTTCCAGTGGCGATATCAAGCACGCGTGCCTCGGGTTTCAGAGTCAGAAGTGTGATCAGCTGTTCCAGTTTCTCAAGACTCATCGGGTTTAAGAGAATGTGCTCTAGATGAATGATGTTAAAGAACCTCAACATGTCCATGCGTATATCTCCTTTATCAATCCCGTCCGAACGATTCATATCGGACAGTGCGTTTTATTTTCGATGATAAGGTACTGCTGTTGGCGGTTCGGAGTATAGGAGGGATGACTTTTCCCGTCAAGGCGTATGCTGCATTAAAAACAGGGGTTTTTGATGTGGTCGGGCAGTGTGTGTTGAGCGGCGGCAGTTCCTTTTGAACAACCGGCTTTCTTTTTTGAACGGCTTGCAATAACGTTTTTTCACGGGCGAAGAATGGAATACACGCTTTGGAGGTCCGTATGGAATTCGGCGAGACAAACAAAGAACGAGCGGGAATACTTCAAGGCAAACGAATTCTCGTAACGCAGGCTGGGGATTTCATGGGGCCCATGCTCTGCCAGGTCCTCACGGAACGCGGCGCGGAAGTTGTTGCCAGTGAGGCTCTTCTGTCAGATCCGGGTGCAGTTGAGAATCTTGTCGCCACCTCGGGAGCAATTGACGTCCTTGTCGCAAATCTTGCCATTCCGGCACCGAGCACGCCCGCTGCGGAGGTAACAGATGTCGAATGGCGGCAAACCTTCGCCGTTATGGTTGATCCGCTGCCCAGGCTTGTTCGGGCAATCGTTCCCGGAATGATTGCTCGAGGCCGTGGCAAGATCCTGGTGATTGGAAGCGCCTCTGCGCTTCGCGGCATACGACGGGCGTCTACCTACAGCGCCGCCCGGGGTGCGCAACTCGCCTACGTGCAGGCGGTCGGCGTCGAGCTTGCCCAGCACAATATCCAGGTCAATGCCATCGCGCAGAACTTCGTGGACAACCCGACTTACTTCCCGGAAGAGGTTCAGCAAAATCCTCGCTTTCAGGAACGCTTGAAACGCGAGGTTCCACTGGGCCGCCTTGTCTCCGCAAGGGAGGACGCCGAATTTGCGGCTTACCTTTGCAGTGACGCTGCCGATTGCTTTGTTGGCCAGGTGTTCCCGATCTGCGGGGGGTGGGCTGTCCGCTAATGTTGCAGCGATGCCGAAGCCTTGGTTCAAGCGGAGAGCCAAGGCAAGGGGCCTTTGGCTTCCGCTCAGCTTTAACGTCGGGTGGGGGTAGGAAGCGCAACGACAGACGACAATCCGATCGGGAAGAAGGATGTGCAACGAAGCCAAATGATGGCCGTTGCAACTGTTGACCAGCGAATTTAGAGGGCTGGGATCGATCTCTTCAGGGCTCCATTCAAACCAATAGATGATCCCGCAAGGACACCTCTATTCTCGCCAATGTTCAGGTTTATTCAACATATCCGCGCATTTAACTTTACCAGATACGCTACCTATCACCCCTGGGCGTAATTCCTGAACCATCCATGCATTAGCATGCTCTTCTGGGATTGGATAAGGGGCTTCAAATCCCTGAACACCGGCAGGCTTGAAACCATAACGGGGATAATAACCAGGGTGCCCAAGCACAAAGACTAAATCAACGCCAGAGTTTGTTAAGTGCTGTAATCCATGCGCGATGAGCTTACCCCCTACACCTTGTTTTTGAAAATCAGGGAGTACCGCTAAAGGAGCTAAGAGCGATATAGATAAGCCATTATGTTCGCCTTCGATGCGTGCCGATGTAAACAAAATATGCCCTACAGCTCTATCGTTATTGAAAGCAAGGAAAGAATATAGAGGTTTTGCACTCGAATCACTTAATAGATCTTTTACGAGATTTGCCTCTTTGTCATATCCAAACGCATCTTTCTCAACTAAAAATACATCACTGAAGTCTGAATCGGTTGCTTCTCGAATTTTCATTTCTTCTCCGTTTCTGATTTATCGCTAACAATCAATATACCAATTTGGTCTTTCCCGATATTTTGTGTTTGCTACAAAATATCACGGAAAATAAAAAAGAGGATATTACGCCTAAAAAATTAACATATAGAAATTACGCCATTTGGTGTTTTGTGCTAATATGGACCAAAAGACATGTTGGTAAAATGTGGGAAAGATGGCAACAGAAAAAAAGAATGCCGTTTGAAAGCGAGCATTCCCCTGAAAATCACGTCGTACTCTCTTTCAGGAAGAAATCTTCTGTTACCATCTTTACAAAAGGTGTCAACCGAACTTCGTCTTACAGCAACGTAAAACGGCCCCTCACGGAACGCTCATCGGTTGACCCCCGCCATCTCTCCAGGGGAGTACCGATCCCCCAGGACCTTGTCGGCCAGCTTGTCGAGCACCCCCCGGTCTTCATCGGTCAGCCGGCAGTCAAGCGCCCCCAGATTGGTCTCCAGATTGGCGAGCCTGGTGGTGCCGGGAATGGCGACAACATGATCCCCCTGGCCGAGCACCCAGGCTAGGGCAACCTGCGCCGCGGCGCATCCCGTTCTCTTGGCCACTTCCTTGATGGCCTCCACCAGTTTGAGGTTGGCCTCGATATTGCCCGGCTGGAATCGGGGCTGCATCTGGGCCCGGTAATCCGTCTCGCCGGTGGGCAACTCGCCGGTCGAGGTATAGCGGCCCGTCAGCATTCCCCGGCCCAGGGGTGAGTAAGCGACCAGACTGATGTTCAGCTCCTTGCACGTGGGAAGGATGTCCCGCTCGACATCCCGGCTGAAAATCGAATACTCGGTCTGAAGGGCGGCAACGGGATAAACGGCGTTGGCCCGCTTGATCGTCTCGGCCGAGGCCTCCGACAACCCGACCGCCCCGATTTTGCCCTCTTGAACCAGCTTCGCCATCTCTCCCACCGTTTCCTCGATCGGCGTCGATGGATCCACCCGGTGGAGATAGTACAGGTCGATCCTGTCCGTGCCCAGTCGCCGAAGGCTCTTTTCGCAGGAGCTGCGGACATTGGCCGGGGAGCCGTCCACTCCCAGAAAGGCACCCGTGGCCGGATCCCTCTGGGGCCCGAACTTGGTGGCCAGCACGATTTTCTCCCAGCGCCCGGCAAAGGCCTTGCCCAGCAATTGCTCGTTGCGCCCCTGGCCGTAGATCTCCGCGGTGTCAAAGTGGGTCACTCCCAGGTCTACCGCCCCGTGGAGTAAATAAATGGCTTCCTTCTCCTGCGCGGGCGGCCCGTAAAACTCGGAGAGACCCATGCAGCCCAATCCGATGGCCGATACGGAAATCGCTGATTTCCCAAGATTGCGTGTAATCATAGATCCTCCTTTATCCTGAACCCCGGCCTTGACACAAGGCCGCATGCTGCCTGATCCTGTTCAGACGGACCGGTATATAAACCCGAATACCGCAGTATTTGTCAACCTGAGAAGCCGTTAAAAAAAGGAAAGCTTACCCGGAATGGTCATTATATCGAGATGAGTGAAAGCTGATCCGAGCTTTTCCCCCTGAATCCCTTTCAATTCATACCTATTTTATTACTGGAATTATTTTAACCGGACAAATAATCACCAAGCACCTTGTTTTTTTGCATAAGCACATAAATCGCCGACGGTGGTATTTAACATATTTATCTGCTTCATTTCTATATCTTCATCGGGGATTATATTTTCTGAAACCGTCTTGCCATTTAACAGATACACAGACTTAAGAGTTGCAACGAAATTATTACTGCAATCCAGCATTACGGTTGAGATAGACTCATTATGCAAAGGATCAATCGATGAACCTTTTTCCCCTATAGGATCGTCATAAATATAACGGAATTTTGCGACGATAAATTTTCCGGACACTTTGTTTCTTTTATCAAAAATAGAACGGTAACTTGCTTTAAATGTTCCTTCCTTCATACCAAACTGATTTGAAAAATATGTCTTGCCGGATACGTCTTCTTGACCTGGCAGGTTGCGACTTACTTCGGAAGATATCCATTCGTTATGATTCTGGGCGGTTGCATCTATTGCGCAACCTATGGCGATTAAAAAAGCAAATAGAAACAAGTTGAATTTATTTGGTTTGGGCATGAATGGACCGGACATATCTTGTTACTCCTTTCAATCTATCACACAGGCCTTTTCGACTGCAGAAGGGAAAAAGGGATCAGCTCCCTTTTCCCCCCGTTGAAGTTACCCCATCCCTTGTTTACCGGAAGATTTCCGAGAAGACGTGGAACGCGTCATCCAGCTTTATGATGTCTGATGTCGGAAAACCCGGGGCTACTTTGGCAAAGAGGTCGCGGATCGAGTCGGCATCTTTGGCATCCCACTCGCAGTAGAGGTTGCCTGCCTCCCGGGCATAGCTGGTCTTGATCCAATAGGCGTCCTTGGAAAGACTGGCTTTGATGGCCTTGGCAACCGGAGTGACGGCCTCCAGGGTCAGGTCTTTACCGACAGGGTGCACAACCAGGAATTTAGCCATGTTCATTCACTCCTTTTTCTAGGCTTTTTATCTGTTCATCCGGATGTCCTCTCCAGCGCGCGCACCGTCAGGATGGGCCAATTACGCCAGACCGATCATCTTCAGGGCTTCGGTAGCCTCGAGCCATGCAGTATGGGAGCAGGTATAGCCCGGTACGCCGTAGAATGTCGTATAACGATTGGAAACAAATTCAATTGCCTCCCGCGTCTTGGATTGATCAAACTCGTAGATGGTGACCGTCTTGATTCCTGCCCCGACTTCGTGGGTGATATAGGGTCCTTTGAGTGTCATGTATGGGGGAAGGGGTGGGAACGCCAGGAAACGCTTGCCAATTTCTTTCGATTGTTCCGGCGGGAACGACATGATGCCGACGATAACCATTTTGGAACCTCCTTTCTGCTCTGCATGAACGGGACATAATTTGAAGAAGACGATCTGTGGCACCCTGTTGTTTTGCCTCGTCACTACGGCTGAAAACAACTTGGCATGAGTTATCCCTGTGGTTCAGATTCTTTCTGTGAGCGGGTTTCTCTGGAAGCTTTTTCCGGTAAATGCGTCCGATGGCTGGATGGTATGGTTGCCGATAGAAGCCCTACAGAACGAATAGCCCGATGGTATGGAGCCAATCGATGCGGCGGCAGAGGTGAGGTGCGGGAGGCTGGAAACGGAATGAATTGGAACCCGAAGGATTGTCGCCCTTCTTATGTCGTACTGCTGTTCATGCAGTAGTGCTAAAATGAAAAACAAATTTGTGGCATAATGTAAAGCATTATTATTGTTAGCATATTATGAGGTCTGGATTCTTGGGTGGGCATCCATGCGGTTGGTCATCAATGGGGGCATGGCAAAGATGTAGTGACGGCGGGGGACGCGCATGTCATCCCCCGTTTTTTTGATCGCCACTTTAAAATACTGCTCAGCGGTTCTGGCACGGCTCGCTTATGAAGATCCGGTGGAATGTATACAAAAAATGCTTGCGCCATTCGCGAATCGCGAATAGGGTATGGTCATGAATCTCAAACCGCAAGATATTTACATTTTGTTGAAACTGGTCGCCCTTGGCCAAAACCAGTGGTCATACTCGTTGCTGGCCAACGATCTTTTTATGAGCTCCTCGGAAGTTCATGCCGGAATCAAACGTGCAGCAGCCGCCCGTTTAATGGGCTTGGATAGTGGACGACCTCTAAAACAATCGTTGGAAGAATTTCTGATACACGGTGTGAAGTACGCTTTTCCGCCCGATCGCGGTGGCTTGACCCGGGGGGTCCCCACGGGATATGCGGCACCACCCTTCAGGGATTTAATTATCCAGCGGGATGAACCACCCCCGGTTTGGCCGGATCCGGACGGCGGGACCCGAGGTTATGAATTCTCACCGCTCTATAAGTCTGTTCCGAAAGCTGCGTTAAAAGATCCCGTTCTTTATGAATTGCTGGTCATCGTTGATGTCATTCGTGACGGAAGAACCCGGGAACGTGAAATTGCCTCCGAGGAACTAAAGGTACGCCTGGGGACGTCATGATTCGAAGCAGGGATGTCAACAAGCGCCTGATCATTCATGTGGCGCAGCGATTTGGAGAGATCAAGGATAGGGTCGTTTTCGCCGGTGGTTGTGCAACAGGGCTGTTATTTCCGATCCCGCCATGCCTGACGTCCGGGCCACGCAAGATGTCGATGTCATTGTCGAAGTTGCATCACGAATGGATTACTATCGGCTTGAGGAAGAACTTCGGGAGAAGGGGTTCAAACAAGATATGAGTGAAGGTGCCCCTGTCTGCCGTTGGTTGATCGATGAAATTAAAGTCGATGTAATGCCGACTGATGAGGATATCTTAGGATTTTCAAACATCTGGTATCTTCCAGCCATTCAGAATGCAATTCAGGTTGAGCTCAAAGAGGGATTATCGATTAACCTCCTGAAGGCACCATTTTCCCTGGCTACAAAAATTGAGGCTTTCAAAGGACGCGGTGGGGACGATTACATGGCCAGTCATGACATGGAAGACATCGTAACGCTATTGGATGGACGACCTGAAATTGTGGCTGAGATCAGAAATTCTCCGGAAGATCTCAAGAGATTCTTGTCACATATGTTTCGGTCGTTTTTGGACACGTCTGCATTCAGAGATGCCCTCCCGGGACATCTGCCCACCGATCAGGCAAGCCAGGCCAGGTTACCACGGCTCATCAAAAGTATAGAGAAGATAGCTGATCCAGAACGGTATCGGTAAAACTCCAAGCTAGGGAATGCCCGCCCTTCACCCTCTCCTCAGAAGGCAAAGACGGTCCCGCAATGCCGGCACTTCCTCGCGCCCCGGAAGGAGTCGGTGCCGCAGGATTTGCAGCGGAAGCGCTCTTCCTCCTCCTTCACCCAGGCATCGGTGCCCAGCTCCCGCCAGCGCGGGACAGCGCGCAGCATGTTTCCCTTTGCTTCCGGGTAGGGGAAGCCCTGGATCTTCTCGCAGGGGAAGCTCTCGCACTCGTGGCATCCCTCGAAGCTCTTCTCCTCGGCGCACGACTTGATGGTGCAGACCCGGCAGAAAAAGAAAGGTTCCTCGGAGCGGCAGCCGGCGCACTGGATCTTGGCCGGGGAGTCGACTCCGTAGAGCTTCGCCAGCTTCTCCTTCAGCGCTTCGTCGTTATCGACGCCCGCCTTGTGGATGCCGCACA
The DNA here is from genome assembly GCA_013177825.1 of Syntrophaceae bacterium. Classification (NCBI taxonomy): domain Bacteria; kingdom Pseudomonadati; phylum Thermodesulfobacteriota; class Syntrophia; order Syntrophales; family Syntrophaceae; species Syntrophaceae bacterium. Next base: position 94,715 of record JABLXX010000008.1, on the reverse strand, counting down.
CGCCGCAGTAGAGTCCGCACGGGGAAATCAGTTCCTTGTTGTACATGGTTGTCCTCCTGTCAGGCGATCTGGAATATCGGTTTGATGTCTTCGTGGTTGAGCAGATCCCGAAGCCAGCGGACCATGTCGGGAGCCTTGAGAAACGGCTGGCTGCGGAAGAGGGAGAGGAACTCCCCGTAGGATGCCTCGATCTGCCGGACCGCGCCGGTGACGGTCTCCGCGATGGTGCCGTGGGAATCCCGCCGGATGAGGAGGTCCTCGGTGTCGATCAGGCCGCTCCGGACGAGGGGGTTGAGAAAATAGGCGCAGCGGCAGGGGTTCTTCTCGTCCAGGAGGCTGCACCGGTCCTGGAAGAAGGAGTGGATCCTGGCGCGTGCCCGGGAGAGGATCTTGCGGAAATTCGCCCGGGAGACGTCGCAGATCTCGCTGCCCACAGTGTCCGGCACGCCGAAGACGACCCCGAGGAGGAAGATCATCCGCTCCCGTCGGCTGAGGGAAAAGAGCAGGCACTGGACGCAGGCCATCTTGACCTCCTCCTGGTAGATCTCCGCGCCGGGCTGGGCGGTAAGCCGCCGGTCCGGAAGCCGCTCGATGAAGCGGTCGTATCCATCCCCCCGCAGGGCCTCCTCCATGGCGGCCTCGTTCCGGCTGCGCTTCGCGTTGATGATGTGGTTGACGACGAGGCGGTACAGCCAGGTTCGGAACGAGGCCTTGGTCGGATCGAAGGTGCCCAGCTTCGTGATGACCTTGATCAGGACCTCCTGCGTGACGTCCTCCGCCGCCGCGCGGTCGTACACCATCCGGAGGGCGATGTTGTAGATCCAGGACTGGTGCCGCAGGATGAGCGCCTCCAGGGCGCGCCGGTCGCCCTGGAGGGAGCGGGATATCAGCTCCGTCTCCGCGGGATCGTCGCCGACGGTTTCTCTGAATGGATTGAAGAACGGTTTCATCGACTGTTCCTGTTTGCTGCCCCCGGGAGGGGGATTTCTCTCCTGCCTCTTATACGAAAATTCCGGGCGGGTGTGACAGACAAAACGCATCCGGCAGAAATGCCGTTCTCCACTTTTGGCATGCCAGGCCGGTGATTATAGAAAATCAAGGCACAACGCCCGCCTGGAGGCGCCGCGCCCGAATGCCGATGGCATGTTCGATCGCGAGATGAACAACTTGCCGGTTCCAGGCGGTGTTCTGGTCAACGGGCCGATGTCAGTACAGATACGGAATCAGTTTCTTGACATGCCTTTGATATTCCTCGTAGCCGCAGAACGCATCCTGCAGCCACAGTTCTTCCCGCCGTGCCTTGAGATCAAGAAACAGAAACAGAATCAGCGCATAAAGAATCGTAAGGCTACCCTGGATGAAGAATGCCCACCCAAAGGCCATGATGATTACGCCCCCGTACATGGGGTGGCGCACAAGCGAATACGGGCCGCTCACAATCAGAGTCGCGCCGTCTTTGGGGCATGGCACGGCCGCGATGTTTTTCCCCAGTTTCAGCATGCCGGTGGCAATCAGGAGAAAGCCCGCCGGCAGCAGAATGCCGCCCATGACGAGCCCAACCTGTACATACGGATATGACCAGGCAGGCCACGCCGGCCAGTTTCTCGGGCCGAATGCGACCAGCAAAAACAGTGCGACCTGCCCGACTACGTACCACTCGCCGCGGGCGCCTTTCCACCAGGGCATACGGGACGAAATCATGTTGCCTCCTTTCCGGTTGGCTGATCGCTCTTTTTGATGCCTGTCAAGATAGTACCTTGTAACACATTCTTATTTTTCGACATTACGGACGTTATGCAGATCCACAGCCCGACGATGATCAGCATCAGCGGGCAGAACAGGTCGCCGGCAATCCAGCCGACACCTGCCATCAGCCACAGTGTCCCGATAATGATGAACAGGATGCCCAGCCTGGACCGGCGGCACCATTCCCTATGATCTGCCCGGTCTCCAGTACCGGAAAAACAAGCGCTTCTTTCCTTCCCGTTTGATCGATCCATGGCTCGCACCTCAATTGCATCCGCAGGAGGCGCCCGTGCAGCATGCGCTTCCGGCTTCCTTGTCGACTCTCCGCCCGTCGCTCATGAGGTTGCCCATTTTTTCCAGAATGTCCTGGTCGGAAAACGAGGCCGCCTTTTCGCGGATTGTCTTGACGATGGAGAGGCACATCCTGAAATCCCCTTTGCCCGCTCCCTGTTTGAAAGCCTGCTTCAGTTCCCCGGTGGCGTCCGGCGCCGCGTTCGCCGCGGCAAATGCGGCAGCACGAATCATGGCCGCGAGCTTCTGCACGTCCATCTTCCGGCTTTCATCACAAGAGGCCCCGTTTCCTTTCAGGATCCCGGCAAGCCGGTCTTTCATGGACCGGACGGCTTCCGATTTGGCCTCGAATCCGATCCGGCATGCCGACATCAGCTCCTCGGCGGTTACTCCTTGTCCATCGGCAATCCGGAATAGATTTTCTGCGCATTTCTCGCAGCCTCCGCCGATTGCCGCCCCCAGGGCGACCAGGATTTTCTCTCCGTCGCTCATGACGCGTTCTGTCTTTTCCATGGTTCTTGTGACTCCTTTCCGAATTTATTTAGAACCCGGAGAGAGCACTTCCCATGCCATGGCCCGGTCTCCACTTGGGAGAGGTCAACCAAGCTTTGTAACAACACGTATATATTGAGAATATATGCAATGCGTCGGGAGGGCGCGGCGTCACGTCATGTGCAGCACGTTACGATTGGTAACGAATTGTCGGAAGCAGGGTGTTACGGTTGGTAACGGGGGGTAGGGGAGACAGGGGCTCAGCGGGAAGAAGCGGCTCGCGGGATGCCCAGCCTTTTTCGTTTTTCCCACAGGTTCTTGCGGCTGATTCCCAATGTGGCGGCGATTTCCTCTTCGGTATGTGCAGCCTGGAGGGACAGGATCATGTGCCTGGTATAGCCTTCCAGTGACAGCGGCAACAGTACGTCGTCCGCCGCACCGGGTTTCCCGGCAATGATGCCAGGGATTTGAGCTACCTTGATCGGCTCGTCGTCATCCGTCAGGTGAATCGCGTATTCGATCGCGTTTTCCAGCTCGCGTACATTCCCCGGCCACGGATATTCCAGGAGTACCTTGAGCGCCTGCGGCTCGAAGCTGCTTACTTTGCGTCCGTGTTCTTCGCACAGACGCTGCAGAAAGTGGCTGGCGAGCAGGGGGACGTCCTCCGGGCGCTCTCTCAAAGGGGGGAGGGAGATCGGGATCACGTTCAGCCGGAAGAAAAGATCTTCCCGAAATGTGCCTTCGCGAACCGCCTGTTCCAGGTTGCGGTTCGTCGCCGCGATGATGCGCACGTTAAACTTCCGCACTCGATTCTCACCGACGCGACGGGTTTCCCCCTCCTGCAGGAACCGCAGGAGTTTCGCTTGCAGGGGCGCGCGCAGTTCCGCGATCTCGTCGAGAAACAGGGTGCCCTGATCCGCCGTTTCGATCAATCCGATGTGATCCCGGACCGCGCCGGTGAAGGCTCCCTTCACATGGCCGAACAGTTCGGATTCCAGGAGATTCTCAGGAATGGCGCCGCAATTCAGGGACACGAAGGGTTTATCCCGGCGGTTGGAATTGGCGAAGATCGCCCGGGCGACCAGTTCCTTGCCGGTCCCGGATTCTCCATAGATCATGATGGAGCTTGTCGTCGCCGCCACCCGTTCGATCAGCCGGAAAACGGCCTTCATCTTTTTGGACTGGGTGACAATGTTTTCAAACTGCGCCCTGCGCACCATCTCCCGCCGCAGCACACTGAATTCATCCGCGAGACGGACGTGCTGCGTAACGTCCCTGACCGCCTCCACTGCGCCGACAATGTTGCCGTCCGCATCGGAAAGCGGCAGCGACTTGAATTCAACGATCAGAACGTTTCCGTCCGGCAGCCGGATATCACGCACTCCGCTGCGCGGTTTGCCGTCCTTCAATACATCCTGGATGAGACAGTCCTCGCATGGCTCGACACGGCCACGGTAGGCGGCGAAGCATTTTTCGCCGAGACAGGAGCCGTATTGACGCCGAATGATTTCATTCTGGTAAATGATGCAGAGATCCCGATCGATGGCTGTCACACCGTCACTGACTGCATTCATCAGCGAATCGGTAAATTCCTGTGAGAAATGAAGATCCGCCATCGGCCGTTCCTCTTTGTCCGTTTGCTGTTCTCGTGCTCGTTGCCTTGTCGGTTGGGTGAAGCGGAGGTTTGCCTTTTGTACTCCCGTGCCCTTCTCATACCGTACAGGAATGTTCGGCGCCAGTTGAATGAAGGGATTTCCGTCGCCGATTCATATGAAGCGAAACGCGAACCGTATCGGCTTCCGGACCATGTAACGATCGGCATTCTTTCATGTCACATCGGAATAAGGAGTCGGCTCCATCCATTCCCGGGTGATTGCATTTTAATCCTTCATCTGTTTCTTGACCGATTTGATGAAACGTCCGAAGGCCCTGTCCTTCTTCCGTTTATCCAGATAGGACATGTCGTGGTACTCCGTCTCTTTCTTCAGCTTGATATAATTGGAATAGCGATCATGGCTCAATTCGCCGTTTTCGACCGCCGCCCTGACGGCACATCCGGGCTCGTTTGCATGGCTGCAGTCGGTATAGCGGCAATTCGCGGCAAGACGGACAAGGTCTTCAAACCCGATGCCGACTCCCTCGGCGGCCCCGAGAAGGCCAAGCTCCCGCATGCCCGGCGTGTCAATCAACATCGCACCTTCGGGAAGAACGACAAGCTGGCGGCGGGAGGTCGTGTGGGTGCCTTCTCCCGTACCGCTGACGGCCTTCGTATGAAGAGCTTCCCGGCCAAGGAGGCGATTGATCAGGGTCGTTTTCCCGACACCGGATGACCCAAGCAGGCAATAGGTTCTTCCGGAGCAGAGTGTCTGCTGAAACGGCTCCATCCCGTCGCCGCTGATGTTACTGAGGGCGAGCACTTGCGCCTGGGAGACGGAGCGGACGATCGCGATTTTCTCTTCCAATTCATTCCGGGCGATCAGGTCCGTCTTTGTGAGAACAACGATCGGTTCGACATGCCCGTCCGCCGCCATGACCAGATATCGGTCCAGACGTCGGGGATTGAAGTCAAAATGGCATGATTGAACAATGAAAGCCGTATCGATGTTGGCCGCAATCATCTGAAAGTCGACCTGGTCGCCTGCGGTTTTACGGCGCAGGAACGTCTTCCGTGGAAAGATCCTGTGGATGATTGCCGCAGTACCATGGTCGTAGTATTGCACCGTTACCCAATCTCCGACACATGGCAGGTCGACGGAACGTTCGATTTGCCAGGAAAGCTTCCCCCTGAGTTCAGCCGGGACTTCTCCCGATTCATTTCTGATCAGGTATCCACCGCGATCCACTGCCGATATGCGCGCAATGCCCGTACCTTCCTCATGGATTTCGCCCATATGCGGCTCAAACCACTCGTCAAAACCCAGGTCGCTCAATTTCATGTTCATGACGTCACCGGATGCTGAAAATACACGAATTGTATCTATGCTGACTGTAAAAGCATTGAATCTGCCGATCCATAATCAATGAATGCAGGTTCCTGCGGGCAGCGATATAGCATATTCTGCCCAAACCGGATTCCCTTTTCCGCCGCGGATCCTTCAGGAAACACGGTGCTCCTTCCTCGTACTCATCCCGACCAAGCATCAACGATCCTTCGTTCAATCCCAACCTATTGATTTCCATACCGATCATGTCTGGATTCGGAAGCAGACCGTGTTTCTGCGGGAAGCTGGGGGATGGCATCACCATTGCAATATAATGGAGCAGCAAAGGACGTCCCTTTTTTGACGAACAACGCAACTAATCTATTTCGCTAAAGAATATAAGAACAGGCATTAGCATGGGATTGACGGGAGTCATTGTTTTGACACAAATTCAGGTTTAGAGAGGGAGGGCCACGAAGTTATGGAAATAAAACCCACCGGTAATCGTGTACAGGATCTCAATGGAACCAAGACCCAAACTTCCGGCCGGAAAGAGTCAAAATCATTTTCAGCTGAATTGAAGACCGCCATGGGACAGGAGTCGGCAACAACGGCTCCGGTCGGCAACAAGCCGGTTGAATACATTGTCAAGAAGGGGGACAATCTTTGGAATATCGGAAAAACATACAAGATGAATCCTTATCAGATAGCCAGGGATAACGGCTTGTCGAATCCAAATATGATCAGGATCGGCCAGAAATTAATCATAAATTCTTCTTCATCCCAAGCCGCCCAAACTGTACAAACCGTTCAACCCAAAGTGAGCGGGGAAGTGACTGCCAGTTGGTATGGGGCGGAGCATCACAATAAGAAAACGGCCAGTGGACAACGTTTCGATATGCATAAAAACACCCTGGCCCATAAAACATTGCCGATAGGAACGAAAGTGCGGCTCTCCAATCCTGATAACGGAAGGGTTGCCGAAGGAATTGTGAACGATCGTGGACCGTACATCAAGGGTCGGGATGTTGACGTTTCCTATGCGATGGCCAAGCAACTCGGCTTCGTCCAAAAAGGAGTTACAAAGCTCACCATCGAAAAGATATGAGACAGGTCGAAGCCGTCAGGTGCAGCGCGCGATGAAGAACTCGCAGGCATAGAAGTCTGAATACCGACGGTGCATCTCGGGCTCCCCGGCCTGCTCATTCATCCTGTATTCCCTCCCGCTGCCCCTCTCCGATTATCTGCGCGATGGAAGATCCGCTCAGCGGCGCTTTTCTCATGACCGTGGCCGCAATTTCCGGAGAAATCAGCGTCAAACTCCGTGGGATCTGAGTTGTCCGGAACGGAGTGAAATGGGAAAAGGGGTCGGAAAACCTCATGAACGGGCCAGTTCGTCCCGGATGGCGAGGCCGATCTGTTCCAGTACATAGGGCTTCCTGACGTAAGCGCCCGCTCCCAGCTGCTGGGCCGCCCTGACGCGATCCGTCTCGGAAAATCCGCTGACGATGATCGCCTTCTGTTTCGGGTTGATCCTGATAATCCTCTGGTAGGTCTCCAGGCCGTCTATGCCCGGATCCATGATCATGTCCAGAACCAGGATGTCGGCCTTGTTGCCCTCGAGGTATGTCAGCGCCGCTTCACCGCTGGACACCGTGTATACCTCATACCCCAGCTTTGCAAGCAACCCGGCGGCGATATCTCTCTGTTCCGCAATGTCATCGACGACCAGAACCGATTCTCCGTTCCCCATATACCGTTCCATGGGAATTGACTGCCGGGTTGAGGTCATCTCCTCCCGCGTTACCGGGAAGTAAAGGGTAAACGTGGTTCCTTCTCCAATTTTGCTCCGTACATCAATATACCCGTTGTGGTCTTTTACCGTTCCCCAGACGATCGCCAGTCCCAACCCGGTCCCACTTCTGCCCATCTTCTTCCTTGTATAAAAGGGTTCGAATATTTTATCCCGATCCTCCGGAAGGATGCCCAGCCCCGTATCGGATACGCTCAGGACGACATAATCGCCCTCCCGAACCTCATCATAGCCCTTGATTGCCTTGTCGACGTAACGGTTCTCCGTTCTGATGAGGACTTCTCCTTCCCCGGAAATGGATTCCGCGGCATTGGAGACAAGGTTCATCAAAGTCTTTTCCAGATGGACGGAGGAACCTTTTATATTAAGCAGATGATCCTGGCACTCTGTCTTGAAGGTCACTCGGGGATGATAGAATTTCACATTCTCGAACACCGGGGTCTTGAGAAAATCGGAGACGATGTTGTTGAGATTGATCACATCCGAGGTGGTCACCCCGCGCCTGGCCAGGGTGAGAAGGTCCTGGATTATGTTGGCCCCCTTCTCCGTGGACTTTAATATTTTCTCAACATGTTCCCTTGCCCGCTGCCCCTCCGGAATTTCCAGCAGCAGCAATTCCGAATACCCGCTCATGATTCCCAGAATGTTGTTCAGGTCATGGGCTACTCCACCGGCCAGCTGCCCGAGTGCCTCCATCTTCCGGGCGCTGTTCAGCCGCATCTGGAGGGCTTCTCGTTCCGCCTCGGCGTTTTTCCGGTCCGTGATGTCGTATTGGGTAAAGACAATAGCCGGTTTGCCGTTGTATTCGATGGTTGCCGCTCCGACTTCCGCCCACCTGATGCCGCCGTCTTTGGTCAGAACCTGGATTTCATAACTGGCGGGGACCGTTTTGCCTGCCAGTCGATCCTTGCCCCGATGCATGATGAGATCCCGCGACTCCGGGGTGACAAAATCCCAGATCGGCTTGGAGTAGTATTCCTCTTCGCTGTATCCCGACATTCTCAGAACCTCGGGATTGCAATACAGGAAGCGTTCTCCGTCGGTAATTGAAATCCCGACCGTGGATGCCTCCGTCAGATTCCGGAAGTTTCTCTCGCTCTGCCGGAGCGCTTCCTCCGCTCGCTTGCGGGCCGTAATGTCCCTTGCCGTGATCAGGACTCCCGACGGTTTTCCCTGATCGATCAACAGGGCTGATTTGATCTCCAGCGACATGGAGGTGGGGGCCTGGTCGGGTAAGGGGAGTGTCCATTCATAGGACCGGACTCCTTCATATCCCTGGCTTCGTTCCCGCAGCATTTCCATTTGCGGTGCCAGGGTATCCGGGGGGATCAGGTCCGTCACCCGCATCCCGACAATGTTCCTTCCCCCGGCCAGTTGTATCGTTGCCCGATTGGCATAGGTGATGATTCCATTGAAATCGATGGTGAGTATCAAATCGCTCGCCGTTTCCGCCAGGCTGCGGTACTTGTCTTCGCTCTCCCGCAATGCCTCTTCGGCACGATGCCGCTTCTTTTCTTCCTCTAAGAAGAACCAGGCCCTCAATCCGTAATAGGAAAACAGAATGCCGCCGAGCAGCAGCAGGCCGATGACCACGAAAAGCTTGTTCCGGAAATCCTCCAGGGAGGCGATGATTTCGTCTTCCGACGAGGCGACGACAATGGACCAGAATGTATTCCCGAGTTTGATGGGCATGTAGACGGCATGCTTCGTTACGTTTTCCACCTGACTCCCGCGGATTTTATCAAACGTGTAGGTGGTCGACCCCTGAAGGCCTTTGAGCATGTCCTCCGCCATGATCAGGATGGAGGGAAAATCCTTGCAGTTCTCAAATACGGAATGCCCCGTGTGCCCGGGGACGGGACAGTAGAGCTCCGTCCCGTCCCTGCTGATCATCCAGGCATAACCGGAATTCCCGATTTTTATGTCCTCCAGGTAGCGTTTTGCCAGTGCCTGGAAATTGATGGTTATGCCGATCGAACCCTTGTACGTGTTGTTGTGCAGAATGGGCACATGGAGAGCAACGGTGTCATACCCCTGCACGGCGAAGAATACATCGCTGATAACAGGCTTGTGGGTGGTCATAATCTCGCGGATATGCTTCTGCCGGGAAATATTTCTTCCGATGACGGCAGCATTGAACGGATAGGTATAGACAATCTTTCCTTCCGCATCCACACGAGTAATCGCTCGAATTTTATGAGAACTAGCTTCATATAGGAATTCAAAGTATTTCTTGCCCGTCTCATCGAAATCTACAATGGACCTTGCTTTTGACATTGAAACAAAGATGCGTGTCCAATTGTCAAAAAAGTCTTCTATTGCATGTGCGGCATGCCTGGCTTGAATGAATTGTTCGTTATTGACGTTCTTAATCGCTTCCTGTTTGGCATCGTTATAAAATGAAGCGAAGAAATAGATGCTGAGTCCAACAGTGATAATGATCGCCGCCAGAATAAATCTGTGTTTCATTTCCGGCCATCCCCCCATCCATGCGGAATTTTGCCGCCAGTGAAATGGTATGTCCGCATCAATCTATGAAGTGCAGCATGCTCCATTGCTGCGTATGCTTTTTCGACATAAATGAAACCCCGCACCTGTCCGGGAAGCGGGGTTTTTATTCATCGGCCCATGTTAGTCACCACAATGGCAGGGTTAGGCAGGCGTCATATCTGTCAGCATCATTCACGTGTTCCGCATAATACATCTATTTCACTGAGATATTCACAATCTTTTCATGATAAGCCGGATTGTCGCGGTTGACATCGCTGCATGAAAGTTCAGCGAAGGCCGGATCGGTGAAAAACAGGCTCGGCGTGACCACGGCCAGGATTACGGTGATGATTTCGTTTCGGCGTAACACGGTTCTCTCCTCGTTATTCGTCTTCAAAACCATTCCATATCTTCTCCGTGAAGCCGAGGCCCTCTGCGGCCGTTCGTTCCTGATAATTCAAGTCTTTCCAAAATTTATCCGTGCTTGGCGGCGCTTCATTTCTGTCCCATTTGTCCGCCTCCCAGCCGAGGAGAGTCCAGAGTTCTTTTTCTTTGCTGCTCAGATCCGCCCACGACAATTTTTCCCACATTCCCGGATTGCCTTTCATATCCCGAACGTCCATGGCTGCCTCCCTCCTCGGTTGTATTGGTCAGGAACCTTTTACCATAAGGAGTTCGAAAAGAGCATGAATTTTGATCGTATTGGCGGGGCGCTGTGGGGCTTGGGCCCGAGCCGGCCATGGCCGGTGCATGGGGAAGGGGAGGCAAGCGGCGGCGGGCAGAGGCAGCCGGATGATGGAAGGGAAAACCGAGGGGGGAGGCAGGTGGACTCCCCTTTTTCCCATCCCGTTACAGGCCCATCAGGCGGCCGATGATGTCCTTCATGATCTCCGTGGTTCCTCCGGCGATGCTGACCGGCCGCAGATCCGTGTACAGGCGCGCCACTTCGTATTCGGCCATGAAACCGTATCCGCCGTACAACTGGGTGGCATCGTAGGCGATCCGGTTGACCATTTCCGCTGCGGAGGCCTTCAGCATGGAGATTTCCTTTGTTACGTCGGCCCCCTTTGAATACTGAAGGGCGCACTGGTACGCCAGGGCGCGGTTCAGCTCGATCGCCGTTGCCATGTCCGCCAGTTTGTGCCGGACCACCTGGAATTTTGCGATGGGCTTCCCGAATGCCACCCTCTGACGGACGTGATCCAGGACCTTGTCCAGTATGTGCTGGGCTGTCGCCACGCACAGCACCCCGATAGCCAGCCGCTCCATCTGGAAATTAGCCATGATCGCGTAGAATCCGTGTCCCTCGGCGCCGAGGAGATTTTCCGCGGGCACTTCCACCTGATCGAAGAAGATCTCCGCCGTGTCGGAGGCATGCGCCCCGATCTTTTCAAGCTTGCGCGACGTGATTCCGGGCGTTCCCTTCTCGACGACGAACAGCGAAATTCCCTTGTGGGGCGGATTGGCCTTCATGTCCGTTTTGACCGCCGTGACGAGAACGTCTCCGTAATGCCCGTTGGTGATGAACGTCTTCTGGCCGTTGATCAGGTAGCGGTCGCCGACGCGCTCCGCCCGCGTCGTCAGCCCTGACACGTCGGAGCCGGCGCCGGGCTCGGTGACGGCGATGGCGCAGACCTTTTCACCGGCGATGCAGGGGGCCAGCCACTTTTGTTTCTGCTCGTGGGAGCCCAGGAGATTGATGTACGTCGTGGACATGTCGTTATGGCCGGTCACGGCGAGACAGAAGCCGCCGGCGCCGCTGCGGGCCATCTCCTCGTTCAGCACGACGCGGTACAGCTCATCCGCTCCGGAGCCTCCGTACGCCGGGTCATAGCAGAATCCAAGGAAACCCAGACGTCCCATTTCCTGCCAGACCTCCCGTGGAATCCGGCGCTCCCTTGCCCATTCCTCCGCATACGGCGTCACCCTGTCTGCCAGAAAACGCCGAATCTGCTCCCTGAATTGCTGATGCTCCGGATGAAAAACGTTGTAATCCATGAAACGGCTCCTTTTTCAGATGTGGGGAATTTACCCGATAAAGATGCAAGCAATGAATCTGCCAGACTCCCTGTGCGGGCGGTTCATGTTTACCGTTATCATGATCCTTTTGATAATGGCGGCTTAGGGGGTCATCCCCGATTCCGTTTCATGGGGTGGTGTCCGGGCAATTCCCTCTGATCCGGCTGATATTCATCCACCGCGGCCTTTTCAGTAGGAATACGGCCTGCTGTGTCTGGAGTTAGCTGAATGTATCCCGGAGGATGGATGGGCGGTACGGATTGGACCGGCAACCGGTCCGGATTCACCCTGCGGTCCTGATTCCCCAGGGTTAAACGGGATCTCGACGAAAGGATCTCATTTTGTTTGCGAGATCAATCTCAAACGCATGACCGGGGCAGGGGAGAGAAAGGAAGAATGAACGGCTCCCGGCAGAGCTATATCTTGAAATACCCGCTGATGCCCATCAGGATGGTCTGGACGGCCAGGGCGGCCAGGATCACCCCCATGACGCGCGTCACGACGTCGATGCCCGTTTTCCCCAGCCATTTCTGAAAGAACGAGGCGCTCAGCAGCGTCAGCCAGGTAAGGGCAAGGGCCGCCAGAAGTACGCACGCAATCACGGCCTGTTCCTGCGGCGCATAAAGATCGTTGTCGGTCTGCAGGACGACGGCCATGATCGTTCCCGGCCCGGCGATATAGGGCATGGCGATGGGAAAGACTGCGGGATCGCCCGCCGGCGGCCTGCTTTTGTCTTTTTCATCCAGGTGGATACCCTCCACCTCCGCCGCCAGAATCATCCTCAGCGAGACCAGGAGAAGCACGAGGCCGCCGGCAACGCGGAATGCATGAAGCCCGATGCCCAGATAGTCGAAAAGGATTTGTCCCAGGGCGATGAAGAAGATGAGGATAACGGCCGAGATGACAATGGCCTTGGCGGCGATGCGTCGCTGTTCGATGGCGGTTCTGCCCTGGGTAGCGGTCAGAAAAAGAGGAACGGTGCCGATCGGGTCGATGACAACAATGAAGATGACAGCAGCTTCGATAATATGCTTTAACAATCCTATACTCCGGTGACAGGGTCTGCAAACACGGGCACAACCTAGATCATTTCAGAAGAGCAGGCCAGAAAAAAGCATGGGCAGGCGACGGGCCCCGACGGGGGGCCGCTGCCTGCGCAAGATCACTCGAAAAGGAGGATGAAATGAAACGATTTTATCTCATTGCGGCCCTGCTGGCCCTGGTTCTGCTCACTGCCTGTGTGGGCCCCCAGGTCAAGCTTTTCCCGGACGCGAAGGATCCCCTGAAGGAGTTCACCATCGAAGGTGCCGGCGCGGACAAGATCCTGCTGATCCCCGTCAGGGGGCTGATTTCCGACAGTCCCAGAGAGGGCCTGATCACCAGCAATCCGAGCCTGGTCCAGGAGGTTGTCTCCCAGTTGAGGAAGGCCGAGAAGGACAAGCGCATCAAGGCGGTCCTGTTCAAGGTCAACACGCCGGGAGGCACCATCACAGCCAGTGACATCCTGTATCACGAGATATCGGCCTACAAGCAAAGGACGTCGGCGAAGGTCGTCTCCGCCATGATGGATATGGCAACCTCAGGCGGATACTACCTGTCCTTGCCGGCCGACTTGATCATGGCGCATCCGACCACCTTGACGGGTTCGGTGGGCGTCATTTTCATCCAGCCCAAAGCCATGGGACTGATGGGAAAGATCGGCCTGGGCGTGGATGTGCAGAAGTTCGGAAAGAACAAGGACATGGGCTCACCCTTCCGGGAGAGTACGGCGGAAGAGCAGAAACTCCTTCAGGCGACCGTCGACCGCCTCGGAGATCGCTTCGTTTCGCTGGTCAGGAAGCACCGCAAACTGGATCCGCAGGCGCTGGCGGATATGTCCACGGCCCGGATCTTCCTGGCCGAGGAGGCACTGAAAGCGGGCATGATCGACCGGATCGGCTACCTGAGCGATGCCGTGAAAGAAACGAAAAAGCTGGCCGGCCTGCCGGATGACGCCCGGGTCGTGGTGTATCGCCGCGAAGAGTATCCCGACGACAATCTCTACAACATCGCGACGGCCGCGGCCGGAGGGTCAAAGCTTTCCTTGATCAACGTCGAGCTGCCGGAGATCCTGAACCTGACGACGGGATTCTACTACCTCTGGCCGGGGGCGATTGGGGGGGAACGGTAACCGCGCACAGGAAGCGGCGTTCGCAGCATATGCCCGCAAACAATTTGCAATGCCGCTCGTTGAGAGAAAGACAAGTCAGGAACAGATATGGGAAAAAGAAATCGAAGCCCGGGGGCTCCGGAACTGAAGAAGCGGATTCAGGAACTGATCGATCTTCAAGGTGGCGGATACAACTCGGACCTGGTGGCCGATATCGTCGAAAGTGCCCTGAAGCTCCTCACGGACGTGGAGCACCGTGGTGATGTTCGCGTCGTTCAAACGGCGATCCGGGAACTGCGCTACGCCTTCAAACTGTTTGCCCCCTATGCCGATACGCGCAAGGTGACTCTGTTCGGGTCCGCTCGAACCCAACCGAGCAAACCGGAGTATCGGCAGGCCGTTGAGTTTGCGCGGCGCATTGCCGAGGAGGGCTGGATGGTCATCACCGGCGCCGGTCCCGGCATCATGCAGGCCGGACACGAGGGCGCCGGCAGCGAAAAAAGCTTTGGCGCCAACATCCGTCTTCCCTGGGAACAGAATGCCAATCCCGTTATCGAAAGAGACAGCAAGCTCATCACCTTCAAATACTTCTTCACTCGAAAACTGACGTTTATGCGCCATTCCGATGCCATCGTCCTTTTCCCCGGCGGCTTCGGCACCCTGGACGAATGCTATGAAGCCATCACGTTGATGCAGACAGGGAAGAGCCGCCTCATGCCGCTGGTTCTGATCGATCGGCCGGGAGGGACCTACTGGAAAACCTGGGACAAACATATCCGTGAACATCTGCTGAGAAACCAGTTCATTTCCCGGGATGATTTCGAGCTTTACGAGATGGTGGACGACGTGGAAGCCGCGGTTAGAACCATCACCCGCTTCTACCGCAATTTCCACTCCATGCGGTTCGTGAAAGACCTCCTTGTCATCCGGATGGAATTCGCTCCTACCGATCATGCAATCGACGGGCTCAACATCGACTTCCAGGACATCATCAGCCGGGGGAGGGTGCAGCGGATCGAGCCGACGCCCGAAGAGCGGGAGGATGGATCGGACCTGGAGTACCCGCGCATCGCCTTCGAATTCAACAGGCGCGATTACGGCCGGCTCCGGCAGATGATCCAGGTCATCAACAGTTTCTAATTGGAGAAGCGGTAGGAATCGCCACGCTCTCCAATGGCGATCGCCGGGCTTATACAACCGTGTCTTGTCGGGCAAAAATGGAATATCCGGCAACGCCGGGGGAAGGATTGCACATGGATCGAAACGTGGGTACCATCGACAGGATCGTTCGGCTCTTGATCGCGGTTCTTTTCATTGTCGCCAATATCGCGGGGTGGGTGACGGGAATCACGGGTCTCGTCCTTGCCGTCCTTGCCGGCATGCTTCTCTCGAGCGTAGCCTCGGGACACTGCCCGCTCTATAAAATGCTGGGAATCAGGAAAACAGTCTAACCGGAATGGATCATCCGTAAGATAGAAGAAAAGGCTTCCTGCCGTGAGCAAAACGATTCGTGCGGTTCTGTTCGATCTGGACGACACGCTCCTGGAAAACGACATGCACCGTTTTGTGAGAGAGTATTTTGGATTGCTGACCCCGCATATGGCACATCTGGTTCCCCCGAAGGAATTCGTGTCCGCGCTCTTTCATGCAACCTCTGCGATGATTCAAAACGCTGACCCTGCTCTGACGAACCGGCAGGTGTTCATCGATCATTTCTTCCCGAGGGTCGGACGGACGGCGGAAGAAATGATGCATCTCTTCGACGAATTCTATGCGAAGCCGTATGGCACTCTCCGATCGCTCACCCGTCCCAACCCTTCGGCCCGCGCGGCCATCCAGGCTGCTCTCGATACAGGGTGTGACGTGGTCATCGCCACGAATCCAATCTTTCCCGAGACGGCGATCCGGCAGCGGATGGAATGGGCTGATGTCTCCGATTTTCCTTTCAAGCTGGTCACATCTTACGAAACGATGCACTCTGCCAAACCGAATCCCAATTATTACCGGGAGATTGTCGGACTCATCGGACGGCGTCCGGAAGAATGCATCATGGTGGGCGACGATTGGGGCAACGACATGGCGCCTGCGATGAAGGCCGGTCTGCAGGTTTACTGGGTCAATAATGCGACTGAATCGAGGAAGGCCGTTGATACTCCTGCGAGAGGGACCCTGGTCGAGTTCGGGAAGTGGTTTCTCGGAACGGGCAGAGAATAGGCATTCCGTTATGATCCGAACACGGGAGGTGCCACAGTGGAACTGTCAGACGTTATCGCATCACGGAGGAGCATACGAAAATTCAGGGACGAGGATATATCGGCTGATACCGTCCGCCTGCTCCTGGATGCCGCCAGGCTTGCCCCTTCGGGGTCAAACGTCCAGCCCGCGCGCTTCGTCGTCGCACAATCGGCTGCCGCGAAGGAGGCCCTCGGCCGGTGTACGCCCTACAAGTTCATCGTCAAGGCAGCGGTTGTCTTTGTGTGCTGCGCCGACCTGACGGCCATGGCGGCAAGGGAGGGGCGTATCGGAGAACTGCTGAAGGAAGGCGTCTTCGAGGGGGTGGATATCGACATGAATGACCCGGCCGCCGTCAGCCCCGCCATGGACGAGGAAGCGGTCAAGGCCTACCTTGCCATGAATGTGGCGATCGCCGTGGAGCACATCGTTCTGAAGGCCGTCGATCTGGGGCTGGGCAGTTGCTGGCTTGGAAGGTTCGATCGCAAGAAAGTAAAGATGGAGTTGGCACTGGATGAGAACGTCCACCCGGTGGTGCTTTTGCCGGTGGGTCATCCCGATCAGTCACCCAGGGCAAGGCCGCGCCTTGCTCTGGACAAGTTGGTCCTGAAGACAATCTGAGCAAACACCTAATATTAAAGACCCGAGGAGGTATCAGGATGAACAATGATTCATTGGTCGTTCTCTGGACAAGCGGGGATAGGGAAGTCGCGACGAAAATGGTGTTTATGTATACCTTGAATGCAAAGAAGAAAAAGTGGTGGGATGCCGTCACGTTAATCGTCTGGGGCCCTTCATCGAAATTGCTGAGTGAGGATGCCGAATTGCAACAGAAGATCGCTGAAATGAAAGCGGAAGGGATTAAACTGGAAGCCTGTAAAGCGTGTTCAGATCAATATGGCGTTTCAAGCTCTCTTGAGAATCTTGGGATCGAAGTGAAATATATGGGGATGCCTTTGACGGATTATATCAAGAAAGGCGAACACATACTGACATTCTAGTGACAACGGGTATCCGTTACCTTTGGCTTATCTCTTCAACAAAATCCGTTAACGTCCCGATCTTGACGCAGTCATTTCGTTGACGTTGCGGTCGGTCAAATTCGTGCGATTACACAGATAATCTGTGATCGTCATTATCTCGCCTGAGTCGTCCCCTGCCCGCTCCTGTTGTAATTACGTAAGTGATAAAGACAAGTTGGAGTCTAATCGGTTCCGGTCTCCACGTGTTGTCCTGTCGCTCGCATGTTCCAGTCATTCGATCACAAATGGCTGATCAGGTCATTGGCCGTCTTGGCATTTATTATGCTTAAGCATGCTTTTACTGAAGGCAGCAGTGCCCGTGCGAATTGATTTTTCATGTGAATGCTGTGAACTACGTCTATTGGGTCTTCGAATGAGGCGATTCGGATGTACACTGGCGATTCTTTTAACCGCTTGTTTTTTAAGCGGCTGTGCGCTCGTGAAGGTAAGGGAGGATGTTCAGTTTTCGAAAGATTCTTCCCTCCTTTTCGGTGAAATCGTCAGCAGATCCCCCATCACAAAACCAGTCTTCGCAATCGCCTACAGCATGGACGACGGCCGCCTTTCCGTCGGCGATTACACCGTGCTGTCGGAGCCCGGGCCTTACGAACTCCTCGTTCGGCAGGGGCGATACCGGATTTTTGCATTCGAAGACGCCAACGGCAATTATGCCTATGATCCGGGAGAATGGGCGGGTCATTATGGAAAGGGAGCCCCCCTCTCACCTCAGGCAGGAGGAGTCGCATGGGGACTCGACTTCGAGATCTCACCGGATGGTGCACAGCATGTTCCTCCGTTCGCCGGTCCCCTGACATTATATTCCGGCGGAAAGAGAAAGCATTCAACGTCGGCAGGCGCACTCGCCGATCTGGACGATCCCTCCTTCTCCGCGGAACAGGGAGAGAAGGCGTTCTGGGAGCCCCTGGATTCGTTTCAATATACCGGCTGCAGCATATATTTTCTTGAACCTTACAATCCCCAAAAAATACCGGTGCTTTTTGTCCATGGCGCAGCGGGTTCCCCGCAGGACTGGAAGTATTTCCTAAAGGCCCTGGACCGTTCCCGTTATCAGCCCTGGATATTTCATTATCCTTCGGGGGCCCGGCTTGAAACGACATCTTTTTTCCTGAGAAAGAAGCTGTACGATCTCTACGGGAAATACAATTTCGATCAATTGTTCGTCGTGGCTCACAGCATGGGCGGCCTGGTTTCCCGGTCGGCCCTGATCGAGAAGGATCTGCACAACCGGAGCGTGAAGCTCTTCCTCTCGATCTCGACGCCCTGGAACGGTGAAAAAAGAGCGAAAACCGGCGTAGAAAACTCTCCCGCTGTCATCCCCAGCTGGAAAGACATGGAGCCGAACAGCGATTTCATCCGCCATGTCTTTTCCAGGAAAATCCCCGACCATATCCGATATTACCTCTTCTTCGGTCACAAGGGTGGGGGGAGTCTTTTTCGTGAGAACAACGACAACACCGTGACGCTGGAAAGCATGCTCGACCCGAGAGCACAGGCCGATGCACTGAAGGTAATGGGCTTCAACGAAGATCACATCAGCATTCTCAGCAGTCCTGAAGTCTTTCAACAGTACGAGGCAATCGCGGAATCGACGGAAGCCAACATCAAGAAGAACATGACCTCCTCCCGCGGATATGTCGATGTCCGGCACAGCTTTCGCCCACCGGATACGACGATCCCCCTGCAGATGTCGCTGGTACTCGTACCCGCGAAAGGAGACGCCCAGGAAACGCAATTCAAGCTGAATCCTTCGACGCTGAGGCAGGAAACCGGGGCGATCCTGCCCGGCGATTACGAAGCGACCCTCTGCGCGCTGGGTTTCAAATCCGAGCCGGCAAATCTTCCCGTGTCCATCAATGCCGGGAAGATCACCGATGTCCGTTACACCCTGATCCCCCAGGGCATGGTTGCCGGTATCATTACGGCCGCTGCCGGGGCTGCCGACAGCTACTGGGGATACTTTCTGGAACTGTCCGGGAAACACAAAGTCCGCTCCGTCACCCTTGAAGGAATGGGGATCAGGCGCTCGCTCATCCCTTCGGACGGCATGAGCGAAAAGGAAGTGCTGAAGACGTTTCTTTCGTCGAAGGATTATCTCTCCCGGAACGGCTTTGTATTCTTTGATCTTCCTGCCGGAGATTATACCCTGGCCATTCACGCTGACGGTTGCGAACTTTATACCGCGAAGGTCTCCGTCAAACCGGGCGAATTTACACCGCCGCCGCCTTTCAGGCTCATCACGAAATAAGGCGGGCGACGTGGCAAGAGACTCTTCCATGGCCCGGGATCTCGCTTCTTTTTGTAAGAGCAGGGCTCCATTCATGGTTGCACTGCCAAACCCTATTGAATGGTCGAAGCCGTTTCCTGCATGGCCGCTGCCAGGCATTCAGCGATGGGAAGTACGACCTTATCATATTCGGGCGGGGGATAATCATAAATGATTTCATCCGTATATGAAACTGACCCATATTGAAACAGCAAAGGAGGAAGCAACATGCCGGTAAAGAAGTCCCCTCGTGTAGCGATGATGCTGATTCTGCTTTATCTGATGCTTTTACCGGTTGCCGCACTTGCGGAGACCGACACGATGGCTACGCGCAAGATCCTTTTCGACTGCCAGCAGAAAGCGGCGGCGTTCACCAAGAATATGGGCAAATCTGGTAATCAGGATTTGTACGATCAGCACCTGAAGGAGTGCCTCGAAGTAGCCACACCCCAGTCAAAGACCGCGAAGCCGGTCGTTGCAAAGGACGACGAAGATCCTTGCACGAAAGACGGCAAATACTCCATATCGTTCAAAAACGGCAGCGACGAGACCGTCTGGATCGGATACTGGGATGCAACGGCATCGAGCGGCATGGCGTCTCCCGACGGTTGGACAAACTGGCAGCTGAATCCGAACGGGATAAGAAGCATGTGCGTGGACAGGCATTTCAACGGCCGCTTCATCTTTCGCGCCGGATGCGATACCACGACCGGTCAGTGCCGGGAAGGGAACTGCTGCGAGGCAGGAAAAACATGCGGCAAGATGGCGTGTACCGTCGGCGCCGAACCGTCTTCGCTCGCGGAGTTCAATTTCGATTCCAATATCGATCCGGTCAAGTCGCCGCTGGGTGTCACCTGGTATGACGTCAGTTATGTCGACGGCTACAACTTCCCGGTCATGATCCAGTCGAACGACCCGAACTGCGGGCTCCTGGGGGGATCGAAGAAGGAGAACTGCGATCCCGCGACAGACCCGGAAAAGTGCCAGATCCTCGCCGTCGGACAACTGCCGGGATGCCCCTGGCCGACCGTCAACGGCGTCTGTCTTGGCCCCTATATGCAGTATCGGTATGACAACCCGGGGTATCTTTACGAACAGGACTATTACACCCTCGCGGCAAAGTGCGCATCGCCCGCCGACAAGATCTGCGGCTGCGGCAATCAGTGCACGGCCGAGCAGAATGCCAAAATCACGCTTCCTCGGTGTGAGAACAGCTATACCCTGACGAGTCCGGATGGTACGAAGGTCACGATCAACTCCAGTGGCTGCTCTCCATTCAATCCATACATTCTCAAGAACGGAACAGAGGACAAACTTGCCTTGAATCAGCGCGTTTGCGATCCCCTGGGCAAGAAATCCGTTCCCTCGTGCTCGGGCTGGCCCGATCGGTACAAGCCGTACGTGACGGCCATCCACGATCGCATCCCCAAGGCCTACACCTGGCAATACCATGACGACGACAGCCTGACGAGCTGCGCCAGCAAGGCGGGTCAATCCTTCCTTATCACAATCGGGCCACGCCCCCGGAGCACCAACGGCGATGCATATGCATTCTCCATCAATCCGGACAAGAGCGTGAAAGGCAAAATCGCTGTGAACGACGGGAAGGCCGTTGATATCTTTGGAGACCATTCCATACTGAAAGCCCTGAAGGATAAGGATCAGGTTACAATCACCTCGTACCTTCCCCAGGATCCGAAACAGATGATTATCTGTAAAACCATCTATGACGCCACAACTGGGAAGCTGAATCCCTCGAAGGACAATCCCGACTGTGCCGACCCCCTGAGCGGATTCGTCTACGCCAAGGGAGCCCTCCAGCTAGGCCCGCCCGACCCGTCGGTATGCAAACCGGACGGACAGACCGGACGGAAATTCAAATTCCTGACGAGCAAGACATCCGGATCGGTTGTGATCACCTCTCCGGATTCGGCCAAGCAGACCTTTGCGTTCAATGTAGACACGAAAGAGATCGACCTCTATCTGGACGCCGGTTACAAGCTGATCATCAACAACGAATGCGACAGTCTTACACAGGTCTCCTGCAAGGCAACGTATGATCCGGCAATCGGACTCAAACCGGATGACGACAGCAGTCCAGCCTGCAAAGACAACAATTGCAGCATCATCTGGAGCACCGGCAACGTCCGCCAGCTCGGTTTTGCACGACCGAACCCGTCGGCCTGCACACCGAAGCAGGAGGGGGTCTCGAAGTTCATTATTTATGCCGGAAGTGACTTCAAGACCCGCGTCAGCATCAACAACAATGCCGAGACAGCGTATGCAGGCCCCAACCCGATCGAACTGTTTCTGAAAGAAGGCGATACGGTCAGGATGACCACGACCTGCTCAGATGCCACGAAGACAATGACCTGCCAGGCCAAGTATTCCAACGGCTTCTTGAACCTGGATTCCGGTGTCACGCAACCCCAGTGCTCGTCTGCGGCGTCGAGTGCCGTAATGGGATGGGGAAAATCCAGGAACGAGCTTCATCCAGGCGTACCGGCTGAAGGCTGTAAATGACAACTGCAGCGGCGAACAATACAACCATGGAGGAGGTGCTCACGATATGAAAAAACTGACCATCCTGTTGATCCTGGTGTTTATCGTGTCGGGCTGCGCACCGCAAAGCATGTACTGGTACAACACCAGAAAAGACATGCGTGCGGCGAAGGTCGACAAGTTCGAGTGCGAAGAGGCCGCCGTGACTTACAGCAGGGACATGGGCCAGGCCGGCAACACGGACATGATAAACCAGAGACTCCGCGAATGCATGGAAATAAGGGGCTATGTCTATGCGCCTGAAGACAAGATCCCGTCCGGCGCATTCCGCGTGAAGTGACGGGAAGTCCCTGGAAGGCAGGATCAGAAATGATCCTGCCTTTTTATCATGATTCAACGGCCTTCATCGATACAACGAATCGGTACCGGTGAAGCAACCGGTCTTGTGTTCCAAAGTGGCATCCCGCGGTCAGTCACGGGGGGCCTGCCGTTACCTTCGCCAAATCCCTTTCATGATTTGGAAAAAAATGAAGATTACCCGGATATTCCTGATCGTCTGCCTTCTCGTTCCGGTGGCCTTCTTTTCTCTCGTCTTGCCTGTTCCGGCTGCTGCTCCCGTGCTTCAGTCACAACTGGACAATTTCAACAAGATGGTGGGCACCAGGGTCGAAACCGTTGCCATTCTGGACGGTGAAGACGGGATTTCAGGTGGATTCTATAACTTCGACACGAACGGATCGACGTTGAGCATCACGAAATTCGGAGGACGTGGAACTCCAGGCGAACCAAAACCGATTGGCGATACCGGGCTGAGATGGCTTCCGCTTCTTGGCGGATGCATAGGATATTCCGAGGCCAAAAACAATTTTTCAGACACCCCCCTGCTGGTCGGCAATGATGAAAAATATGCCTCCTACGCAATAGGAATCGAGGCAGGAGTCAGAATTCTTCTGACGGACACGTTCAGTATCGGCCCGACCTTTGGTATGATCTATTCGCAGACAAAAAGCTCGTTCCACGCGGTTACGCCGGCAGGGATCGAGTTGAAGCGACAATACGACAGGCATCTTGTCGACTGGTATGTCGACACCGTATCGTTTGTCCCGTCCGTGGATGTTCAATATAAGAAGAAATTTGCGGAAAAATGGATACTGACTCTAACCTCCCGTTACAGCTGGTTCAAGACCAGGGATATTGCAACATCATCCAATTATATCAGGATTTCAGGCAACTCATCGTACTGGGATAACAATGCCGACCTGGACGTCAGGCTGCCCCTGAAAATGTTCGGCTTTCCCCTGCATACGGGATATTCCGTTTCCGCCGGTATCTTGGGAGATGATCTTCGCGCAGGGCTGGACAGCAGTGCCGTATACACGCTGGGCGGCCGTCTCGTGGTGGGAGATATGAAAGGCCGGTGGATGCTCGGCTGGGCAGGTATCGGGATATCCTACGTTAAATCAAATGTATTCAGCGGCTTATCATGGGGCTTAAGCATGTCGTTCGCCCCATGATCGTCCTCCGCTCTTCAAGGAAGAGCAGAGAAAGCCAGGATGCTCTTATCTTCTTCATCGCATTGAGTTTATAGACCTATTCCTCACGAGTCTCTTGTTCTGTTCCCATGAGGTCTGTTACAGATATTCGTGAAAAATGCCGAATATAAGATTGAATCGGTTCACGTACGATGCTTGGCGCAGATGAGCGTGGATCAATCAGGATAATTCAACCTTTCGAATTTCCTTCATTTATGTGAAAAGGGCAAAGAGAGAAGAGCGTGTCCCATGAACAAAGGCAGGTACATGGCCATCCCTCCGGGTGCGATCATCCCCGGAACGTTGCCGGATTTCAGCATTTACGTCCTCACGGCGCAGGGGAAATATGTCCTCTGGGCGCTGAAAGGCAACAACGTCAGCTCGGAACAGCTTGACCGGCTTTCCGAGAACGAGACCAAAGAGGTGTTTGTCAACCTCGATGAACATTTCAAATACGAACAGTATCTTGAAACCAATCTGGGTAATATTCTTGAGAATCAATCGACGCCGGATGAACAGAAGGCGGAGATATTCACCCGGGTTTCCACCAATGTCGTCAAGGGCGCCTTTGAAACGTCCTACGGGTTGGGTACAATGGGTGACTCCGATCTCCTGCGGACGAAGCATTTGATTGAAAACTCCCTGAAATTCATCAGGGAAGCAAGATCCATCAACGCTTTGGCGAAAATGATCGGGCATGACTACCAGACATATGAACACGCCACCAAGGTCTTCTGGTTTACCGTGGCGTTCCTGCAGCATAACCAGGGTATTCTGGAGCAGGTCGTTCCGGGGTATCAGGCATTCGATGAGACCCAAAAAATGGAAATACTGCGTCAGTGTGGCGTCGGCGCCCTGATGCACGATATCGGAAAAGCCTTTGTCTCTCACGAAATACTTTCAAAAAACGGTCCCCTCGACGAGGTGGAGTGGGAAATCATGAAACGCCATCCCCTCAACGGCCTGGCCATGCTGATCGATACGGACGTCCCCATGTTCGTCAAAAAGGCAGTGCTGCATCACCATGAGGATTTCCAGGGCGGCGGGTATCCCATGAGCCTGGAGGGGACGAACATAAACACCCTGGCCCGTGTGCTCAGGATTGTCGACGTGTTCGACGCCATGACGTCGCGCAGGCCTTACAAGGATCCCACGCCGCCCATGAAGGCGGTGAGGATCATGATAGGAGCGCCGGAGGAGGAGGAGGGAAGGAAGGACGAGCAGGAGCAGGATGATCGCGATCTGGGAATGAGGCGATGCTTCGACAGGGATCTGCTCCAGAAATTTATCGTGTTTCTCGGCAGTGTGCGACTGGAGGGATGACTTCCGGCTGAATCTGGTTTATCTTCGGGTGGAAGGAAGGTGATCATGACGCCGGAAGATAGTCGCCGCCTGAGATACGCAATAGACCTTCTCGAAAATCCCGGTCTCGCCGCCAGGCTGACCAATGTCATCGGGATGCCCTTCGAGAAAGCATTCGACCATCTGCCTCCGAAATGGATGGGCGCCATTCAGGCAATCACCCGAAAATCGTTAAGCCACGCCCTCGACGTTGCGGTCAAAACCATCGACCGCGGCGGGAGGAAGGCATCCAGAGACACGCTCCACAAAATTCTCGCGGTCGCTTCCGGAGGGATCGGAGGCGCCTTCGGGCTTCCCGCCCTGGCGATCGAGCTGCCCGCCACGACCGTCATCATGTTTCGCTCCATTGCCGACATTGCACAGAGCGAAGGCGAGGACGTCCGGCTTGTGGAGACAAGGCTGGCCTGCCTGGAGGTCTTTGCACTGGGGGGGGGGGCCGGGAAAGACGACTCAACGGAAAGCGGATACTATGCCGTGAAGACGCTTCTGGCGAAGCAGGTGTCGGAAGCGGCAAAGTATATCGTCGAGAAGGGGATTGCCGAAGAAGGGGCGCCGGCGCTGATCCGGCTGATCGCCACCCTTACCTCCAGGTTTGGAGTTACGGTATCGCAGAAGGTCGCCGCCTCCGCCGTGCCGATCATCGGCGCAGCCGGGGGCGCCCTGATCAACACGATTTTCATCGACCACTTTCAGAACGTGGCCAGGGGCCATTTCATCATCCGGAGCCTGGAGAGAAAATACGGGACGGACCGTGTTGAGATAAGCTATGAAAAGATGAATCAACGCGGATCGAAACCATAAGCCGGATTACAAATCTGCCCTCTTTCTGTCTATGACCTGAAAGCGGAAAAGGAATCGCGGACATGGAAATCTTTTCCACCGGGACCCCGTGATCTGCGTCGAAACAATGCCTTGGCGTTGATACTCTGAGGAAAATCGGACTTTCAGAGGAGGAGAATCGATGAAGAAGCGATTGCAAAATGCCTATGCCGTGAAGCTTTTCGTCCTTCTGATTCTGTTGTGCCCCACGCCTGTCCGTGCGGAGAACAGCCCACAGGACCTGAGAACGCAAGCCTGCCAGGCGGTCTTTGAAATCATCGCTCAATGTCAGGCGACCGCGGCGGCGACGATGAAGACCTGCACGGAAATCGCAAAGGTCCTGACTTCTCCGGAGACAAAAGGGGCTCTCCGGCAGCAGAAGCCGGGCGACGCGCCGGACGCGCTGGTCGAAAAGACCGTGACGCAGGTGGCCGACATGTGCAGCAACGCCTGTTACAGGGCGAGGGCAGGGAAGTCTTACAAAACCGCCCGGGAATGGATCGACGGCGGCGGATGCACCATTGAGGTGACCCCCTGAAAGGACGCGTGATACGCAGAGAAGTATACACACGTTGTCAAAACCCGGCAGACGCTTTTGTCGTCGGGGAAGAGACGGGGCGACACGCATCGCTGAGAACTGCAGCGGCAAAAGTAAAGAATTGGAAACAAAAGATTAACGGGTAAAAAACGGTTTTCGAGTTGATCGTAAATCCCTGTCCGGACACAATCCCCTCAAACAGGAAGGAGGCCATGATGAAAAAGCGCGCATTTGTGCCCGTTGTCGTAATCGTCTTCCTCTTGCTGCCCCTGGCGGCGTTTGCCCAGGCGTTTTCCCCGATGGTGTCGACCGACTGGCTCCAGCAGAATCTCGGAAATCCGAATTTGATCATCCTCGATATACGCAAGGTTGAAGACTATCGGTCGGGCCACATTCCAGGTGCAATCAGCGCGTTCTACGGGATGTGGGCGACGAAAAGGGGCGACCTCGACAACCAGATCCCCCCGGATGACGAACTCGTCGATGCGTTGAGTTCCGCGGGCATCAGCCCCGATTCGGTGGTTGTCGTCGCCGGCATAACGGAATCGGGTCCTGACCGGGTCAACACAGCCCGGGTTGCCTGGACCCTCAAGTATGCCGGGGTCGAGACCGTTGGTGTCCTGAACGGAGGGTACACCAAGTGGAGCATCCGGGAAAAACGGCCCCTGTCGGCGGATTTTGTTAGACCCAAGGCAAAGCCTTACAAGGGAAAATTCAACAAAAACCTCTTGGCTACAAAAGATTACGTGGCGAGCCGGATGGGCAAGGCCCTGATTGTGGATGTACGGGAGCCGGACTTCTTCAATGGCAAGAACAAGCTTCCCTTCGTCCCGAAGGCAGGAAGAATCGCGGGAGCGGTCAATCTCCCGACCGCACAGGTCTTCGACAAGTATCCGCCGGGCGAACATCTTGAAACATGCTGCTATACGTTCAAAGACACGCCGCAGCTGAAAAATATGGCGTCCGGCGTGGTCGGAAGCGATCTCTCCCGTGAGATCATCGTATACTGCGACACGGGACGGGTGGCCAGCGCCTGGTGGTTCATTCTGCATGAAGTGCTCGGATACAGGAATGCCCGGAACTACGACGGCTCCATGCAGGAGTGGTCTAAAGACCCGAACGCAAAGGTTGAGCCCTGATGATGGAGCCGGGTTGAAGAACGACGGGATCATGGACCGAAGAAGTTGATGTAACCGGCAATACAGGCGGGCGTTCAGGCAGGGGCTGTGCTTTACGGAAATCGGCTCCGCCGCGGCCGGAGGGCGAACGCATGGAAACCCCGCTTCCCGAGGGAGGCGGGGTTTCTCTCAATCCGGCACAGGCATCGTTCGGGACGGTTCCATCCGGCGGGCGTGGAAGATAGCCGGGGCAGGGCTGTCATTTCGACGTGATCACCCAGACACCGTTCCAGTCTTCCGGCGGTTTTTCCATAAGTTCGCCGCATTTCCGGACATAGGCGCGCGATACGGCGTCATCCTGTTCGAGGCTGGAAAACCCTGCCTTGGCACTCTCAAACTCACCTTTGTAGAAGAGGGCAAGTGCTTCCGAGAAGCGGGCCGGAAGCGATTGCTTCCGTTCATCGGGGGCCCCCGGCAGGTACGGTTCATAAACCACTACGGGCTCGCGGCGGCCGACCACGGCGACCCGGGAAATTTCCCGCACCGGGAAGGCGCCGGCCATCTCCTCGTTCGTGGTCTGCGAGATCATCGTGTAGGTTCCGAACTGCTTGTTGATTCCTTCCAGGCGGGCCGCCAGGTTCACGGCGTCCCCGATCATCGTGTAGTCGAAGCGGGTGCTGGAGCCCATGTTGCCCACGACGGCAAATCCGCTGTTGATGCCGATGCGCATTCTCAGGTCCTTGCCCATGCTTTTCTTGAAGCCCGGCCGCATTTCCGCCAGTTTGGCCTGGCAGCGGAGCGCGGCCCGGACACAGCGGACGGCGTGATCCGGCTGTTCGAGCGGCGCGTTCCAGAAGGCGATGATCGCGTCGCCCTCGTATTTATCCACGGTGCCGCCTTCCTCGTGGATAATGTCGGTCATGGCCGACAGGTACACGTTGAGCAGATTCGTGAGCGCCTCCGGATCCAGGCCTTCCGAGATGGTGGTGAACCCTTCCAGGTCCGAGAAGAAGATGGAGAGCATGCGCCGCTCGCCGCCCAGCTTCAGGCGGTCGGGGTGCGCGATGATCTGCTCGATCACCTCCGGGCTCAGGTACTGCTTGAAGGCGTTTTTGATGAAAACCTTCTGGCGTCCTTCGGTGGTGTAATAAATCAGGCCCGCGCTGAAAAGCGTGACGACGACGGCAGCCATCTGAACCATCAGCGGCAGCCAGAGTCCCATCCGGTAGGCAACGACACAAAGGATCACGGGGGCGCAGATGAAGAGGGCATAGACCAGGATGCTTCTCGCGATGCCGGACGCCGAAGAGGTCGCCATGCCCGCCAGAAGGGCGACGAGCAAGGTCAGGACGACCACCGTGACCGTGGAGACAGGCCGCATGAAATCGCCGGCCAGCAGGTTGTCGAGCATCGTGGCGGAGATCTCAACGCCGGGATAGACGCCGGAGACGGGAGTAGGGCGAAGATCGAAAAGGCCGGGGGCTGAAAAGCCGAACAGGACGTAGGCGTCCTTGAATTCTTCCAGGTTTTCGATGACGGGTTTTTCCCCGTTCTGAAGCCTCAGTTCGCTCTGGATGACCGCTGCGGCGTTGTAGGCCTTGTGGGTTCCCGAGGGACCGCGGAAATTGAGGATCGCTTTTCCCCTGGCGTCGATGGGGATTTCACGGTCCCCGACCCGGAGGCGTCCCGGAGAAATGGCCATAGGGGTTCCCGGGTGGGATATCAGGTAACTCGCCAGGGCAAGCGAAGGCAGGGCCTTGCCGTCAAAAACCTCGAACAGCGCCGCCCGGCGATAGACGGCGTCGAAATCCGGATCGTGCTGTACATTGGCCAGGATGCCGGAAGCGGACGATATCTCCGGTACGGGAAAGGTCGCCCGGGGAAAGGCGGCGTGTCCGGTCTCAGCCAGCCATGGATCGAGTCCCCGGATGTTCAGTCCCGGCGTGGAGGCGAAGGCTGGCCAGCTTTTCTCGCTGCCCCCCGTCCGGCTTAGAAAGACGGACCCGACAAAGTGCCTGAAGCCGCCGATTGCGGAGGCGAAGGCCTGATCGTCCGCCACGCCGTATTTGGAAGGTTCCGTAAAGAGAACGTCGAAAGCCAGCGAACGCACGCCCGTTCGCCGGCAGAACTGGACGATCGCGCCGTACACCTCGCGCGGCCACGG
Source organism: Syntrophaceae bacterium (assembly GCA_013177825.1). Taxonomy (NCBI): domain Bacteria; kingdom Pseudomonadati; phylum Thermodesulfobacteriota; class Syntrophia; order Syntrophales; family Syntrophaceae; species Syntrophaceae bacterium. The sequence continues at coordinate 65,221 of JABLXX010000008.1, read as the reverse complement.
CCAGGACAGGCCGTTTTCGTTCTTGGCCCAGTCCAGGCTGTTCTGGTCGAGCAGGATCAGCCGGATCTTCGGAGTGGCGGGCGACGGGCCGGCCAGCAGGTTGACCCGCCAGTCCCACGTCTTCGCCTCCCAGCGGTCAAGCCAGCCCGGGAAGAAAAGGAGAAAGGCAGTCAGGGCGCCGATGACGCCCGCCGCAATTCCCTGTACAAGCTTGCTGCGCCGGAGCAATTCTCCGAAAGACATTTCCCGGATCCTACAGACGGCTCATTGCCTTGGCAAATCTGGATTTTCGGGCGTTCGGCGTTTCGTCCGCGGAAAAAGGCTTTCCGCCATCCTTCAACTCGGCAATCCGATTTTCCGGTGACGGATGCGTCTTGGCAAAATCGGTTCCGCCGGGCTTGATCTGTCTGGCCATGACCTCCAGCATCTCCCGGAGTGCGCCGGGACTATAGCCCGCCCGCCGGAGAATGGTCACCGCCGCCGCGTCGGCCTGGTATTCGTAGGCTCGGGAATAGCCGTTGTTGATCATGGTGTTGGTGATGTCGGATATCACGCCGCCAAAGGCGGTCGTCAGCTGGGCGACTTCCCGGGAGCCGAAGGATTTCGCCCCCTCCTGCGCCAGGATGGTGAGGGCTTCCGTCGTCCGCGCCTTTTCGATGGCCTTCATGCCGTGCCGGAGCTGGATGTGGCCGATCTCATGCGCCACGACGGCCGCCAGCGCGTCTTCCGATTTGCAGCAGCGGATCAGGCCTCGGGTGATGAAAACGTGTCCGCCCGGCGTGGCAAAGGCATTGATATCGTCGGAGTCGAGCACCAGGAAATGGTAACCGGCGAAGAGTTCCGGCGTATCCGAAAACTGCGACAGCGTCTGGCCCAGGATGTTGAGATAGGTGTTGGCCCTTGTATTCGACAGAGGCCTGTACTTGTCGAGCACAACCGCACCGACGGTCCGTCCGATATAGTATTCCTGTTCCGGCGTAAACTCCTCCAGGCTTTTCGCCACGGCCTTCGTGCTTTTCTTGATCGACTGCCCCTGCTGCTTGCTGATCGTCCCCGTTGCCACGCCCACGTCCGTGGCCACACCGGTTACCGCATCCATCCCCGCGCAACCGATGAAAAAGAGGAATATCAGGGAGATCGACGCTGTCCGCCAAATGAGGTTCTTCATGGCTTGCCTCCTTCAGCGTCGGGGGTCAGACGACCGACTTTGATAAAATCGTCCATCTGCCTCGGAGATACACTGTAGGTCTCCATGCGGTTGATCCAGGCGTAATCGAGATTTTTGTTGTTCTGGCGGTACTGGGCTTCCACTTCTTTGTTGAACCCCTTGCCGGCGAGGGCGATCTCGCCACCGGAAACGGAGGAGCCGCCGCTGCTGCCGGCCCTCAGGGCAATCTGCTTGGTCGACAGGGCCGAGTTGTGAATCCATCCCTGCGCTTTTCTGTTGAGCGACACTTTTTTCCAGTCGCCCTGCTCCTCGATCACCGTCACCCGGTCACCGTAGGATACCTTGGCCACGATTTTACCAAGATGGGACGGTGTCGCCCTCAACTGGCTCTCCTTGACCTGAACGCTCATTGCCTTCTGCGCGGCCACCGCGGCGTTCATCAAGAAGACGCCCAGAACGAAGAGGCATATCGCCAAAAAAGTATAACGACGCATTTTACCCTCCTTTCCGCAAGCTATGGCAAAAAGCTGCCTTATCGCCGGAGAAGCATAGGGCAAGAACATCTTGTCCGTCAACGATTTACTGGCCACAACATTCGAGACTCCGCGCCGGTGCAGTGCTTCCGGCGGATATGGTCAGGACGTCCGTTTGGCCGGCTCGATGGAGGAAGAGTTTTTTTTCAGCTTCTGATACAGCTTGGTGCGAGAGATGTTCAGAATCCTGGCCGCCTTGGTCCTGCTGCCGCCCGCCTGCTTGAGGGCTTCGAGGATCCTGGACTGCTCGTAGGATTCGTATTCGCTCATGATGGAGACGACGCCCGGCGATGCCTCGGGCACAGCGGGATACTTGTTGAGGCCCAGAAGCACACCCTGTCCTTCTTCCGTGGTGGAAAGAATCTCCCGGACGTTTGAATCGGTGATGACCTGACTGTCGCTCATGATGGTCAGCCGCTCGACGACGTTTTTCAGTTCGCGGATGTTTCCCGGCCAGGAATGCCTCCTGAGCTCCTCAAGGGCTTCTTCCGTGATTTTCTTGTCGAATCCGTATTTCAGATTATTCACTTTCAGAAATTCCACGCTCAGGGGGATGATGATTTCCCTCCGCTCGCGGAGAGGATGGATGATGAAAGGAACGACATTGAGTCGGTAAAAGAGATCGCCGCGGAACCGGCCCTCCTTCACTTCCTCCGCCATGTTCTTGTTGGTCGCCGAAATGATCCGCACATCCAGTTTTATGCTTTTCGTCCCGCCGACCCGGATGATTTCACCATTGTCGATGGCCCGCAGAATCTTGACCTGTGTAACGGGAGGAATGTCGCCCACTTCATCCAGAAACAGTGTCCCTCCCTGGGCCATCTCGAACAGGCCCGTTTTTCCCCCCCGCCTCGATCCGGTAAAAGCGCCTTCCTCGTATCCGAACAGCTCCGCCTCCAGCAGATTCTCGGGAATGGCCGGTATGCTGACGGGGACAAAAGGCATATCCGCCCGGGGACTGTTGGTGTGGATCGTCTTGGCCAGCACTTCCTTGCCGACCCCGGACTCCCCCATGATCAGGACCGTGCAGTCCACGGGCGCAACCTTTTTCACAAACTCGATCTGGCTTTTCGTCCCCTCCCGCTGAAAAATGTGATCGTTCGCCGCCATAACATACCGGCGGAGGTGCTCGACCTCCTGGCGGTATTTCTCTTTTTCGTAGCGCTCCTTTTCCAGTTTTGACTTGAGGCCGAAGAGCTCCTTCAGGGTCATCGTCGTTACGATGGCAAATTTCAGTTTCCCGTTGGCGTCGAAAACGGGGCGGGTTCTCGACAGCACCTCCACGCCGTCTTTTGTATGGATGAGGCCCATGGTCTCTTTGCCTTCCCGAAGGCTGTCGTTGATGAGAGACCGGTCTATGAGCCCGCCGATATACTCGCTCCGCGATTTCCCGAGCCAGTCTTCCGCCTTAATTTTGAGGATTTCACAGGCCAGCTTGTTGATCAGAACGAGGTGGGGCTCAGGTTCGACGTCGACGATAACGACGGCGTCCGAGACGGAGTCCAGGATCTCCGGCAGATAGGCATAGACGTCTACAGGTATTTGTTTTCCGTGCACAATATCACTCCTCATGACGTTCCTGAACCGATTAAGACAAATAAAGACAAAAGTAAACACATTTGAACAATGCAAGGGCGTATCAATTTTAATATCTAATAATATCAATGGCATGTGATGATGGTATGATTGGTGCTCCCGGGACCTCTTCGAGGCAGCAAAAATCCTGAACAGGAGGTTCTCAGCGTGGACTGGAGGGAAATCTACAAGCAGAAACGGGTGTCCGTGGAGGAAGCGGCAAAAGTCATCAAGTCGAACGACAGGGTATTCGCCATGGCCGCGTCGGGCCTTCCGTACGAATTGCTGAAGGAGATCGACAAGCGCAGGAACGAGCTGGAGAACGTGACCGTGATGAGCGGCATCGTGCTCTACCCTTACGAATTCTTCAAGCCGGGAAGCCAGGGAGGGATCCGCTTCACATCCGTCTTCATGGGCCCTTTCGAACGGATGGGCTGCTCCCAGGGCACGGTTGACGTCTTCGCCTACCAGTTCGGCAAAATCGACTACACGACCCGGAACGTCTTCAAGGGCAATGTCTTCTGCATCGAGGTGTCTCCGCCCGACGATAACGGCGACATGAGCTTCGGCGTCATGGGCACCCTCTGCGGCAAGATCGCCGTGGAGCACGCCGATACGGTCATCGTCTCGGTCAACAAGCGGACCCCTTATGTCTACGGTCCGAAGGAAGCCTTCGTGAACGTGAAGGACGTCGATTACATCTGCGAGCACGACCACGAGATTCCGGAGCTTCCCGATGCGCCGATCACGGACATCGACCGGCAGATCGCCCACCATATCGTCTCCCGGATCGATGACGGCGCCACCATCCAGATCGGCATCGGCGGCCTGGGAAACGCCGTCGGCTTCTTCCTGGAGGGCCACAAGGACCTGGGCATCCACACGGAGATGCTCGTGGACTCCATGATCAGCCTGGCCGAGAAGGGGGTTGTAAACGGGAAGCGGAAAACCCTGCATCCGAACGAAATCATCTTCAGCTTCGGCCTCGGGAAGAAAAAGCTCTATGACTTTGTCCACAAGAACGATGCCGTGAAGGCCCATCCCATCGATTACGTGGGGAATCCTTACACCATCGGCCGGAACAGCCAGTTTGTCTCCATCAACAACGCCCTCATGTGCGACCTGACCGGACAGGTGTGCTCCGAGTCGGTCGGTTACCGGCAGTTCAGCGCCACGGGCGGTCAGCTCGATTTCGTCCGGGGCGCCCAGCTCTCCCCGGGTGGGCAGTCCTTCATCGCCCTCGAGTCCACGACGAAACAGAAGGACGGCACGCTCCTGTCCCGCATCACCTGCGCCCTGCCTCCCGGTGCCGTCGTCACGACGCCCCGCACCGACGTACAGTACGTGGTCACGGAGCACGGCATCGCCGACCTCAAGTGCAAATCGATCAAGGACCGGATCCGGGAGATGATCAGGGTCGCCCACCCGCAGTTCCGGGATCAGTTGGAAAAAGAGGCCCGGGAAAATCATTTTTACGAATCATAGCCCGAAGAAAGATGCAGAAGGAGAAGGCCGATCATGAATTCAGCGGAAAAGCGTTTTGACACGATTGTTGTCGGGGCCGGCATCGCCGGATTGGGAGTCGCAGGCCTGCTGCAGCGGGCGGGACAGAAGGTCCTCCTGGTGGATCGCTACGGGCAGGTCGGCGGCCGGATGCAGTCCTGGACGTACAGGGATGAATGGCTCCTCGATGTCGGTCTCCACGCCGTGGAGATGGGCGAGTTCGGCGGCGGAAACATCCTGATCGAGAAAGTGGGCAAGAAGGTCAAGTGGGGAGAGAGGTACTGTGAAAAGATGATCATCTACAGCCCCGAAGACAAACAGTGGCGCGACCTGGGCGCCAGGCTGGCAAAGACGAAGAACGGAATCCGGGAGTACTTCCGGGTGATGAAGATCATCCAGGAGATCACCGACGAGGAACTGGATCCGTGGGACGGCCGGAGCCTGAAGGACTGGTTCCGGGAAAACGTCCGGCACGAAATCGTCGAGGAGATGATCGCCAATGCGGGCATGCTCTGCACCACCGTTCTGGAGACCGAGGAGATGTCCGCGGGGGAATGCCTGTGGATCATGCGGGAAAACATGCGCCATGCAAAGCCCGGCAACATCATCCGGTCGAGCTACCCGGAAGGAGGCATGCAGGGCATGATGGATCCCCTGAAAGATGCCTTCGTCGAGGCGGGCGGCACCCTGTACCTGAATTCCCCGGTGGAGGAGATTCTGTTCGACGGTACAAAGGCCGTCGGCGTGGCCATCGGCCGAAGCGTGGCCCCCTACCAGGACGCCTGGAACCAGCCGGAACGGAAAGTCATCGGGGCCGACCGGGTGGTATGCGCCCTGCCGCTCTGGGACCTGGGGAACGTCCTTCCCCTGGACGGCGGCGAATCGCCGCTCCCCGAGTGGTGGGTGAAGCGGATCAAGGACATCCGGATGGAGACCACCGGACTGATCGGCTACATGATCGGCCTGAGCGAGCCCCTGTTCGACGACGTGGAGTTCAGGACCGCCCTGAAGCTGAAACGGACGGGCACGCCGTTTCAGGGGTACGCCCCCTCCAATCACATGAAAGGCATCGCCCCCGAGGGGAAAATGATCATCCACTCCGACATCGTCGTGGAAATTCCGCAGATACAGGACCGTTTCGAGATGAACCGACTTCTCGAAGCGATGTGGGAAGAGATGGTGACGGATATGTGGCCCGGGATGGAAGAAAAAGTCGAATGGCGGATCCCCTACAAGTGCATCGGCTGTGACGGACTCGCCCGCAAACCCATGCAGACCGGCAAGTTCAAGCCGGACGTCAAGGCCCCGGAAATAGAGGGGCTCTATTTCGCCGGGGACACGTACCGCGGGAGGGGAATCGGCATCAACGCCGCCGCCAACAGTGCCATGCTCTGTGCCGAAACGGTCCTGCAGGGCGGCTAGGCCGTCTGCCGGCCGGAGAGGCGGTTTCCGGACCGCGAGGCGTTGCGAAACCGCCTCTCCGGTCATCGGTAACGGGAAGAGCCGGCGGAACCGCCGGAGGAAAGAGGGGAAGATGATGCAGGTGAACGAGTTTCAGGAGATCACTTACAGCAAGGACGACAGCGGCATCGTCACCATCACGCTGAACATTCCGAAACGGAAGAACGCCTTCAGCAAGTACACCACGTACGAGCTGTTCTGGGCGATGGACGCACTGGAAAAGGATGAAACGGCCCACGCCGTGATCCTCACCGGCGCAAGGGATCCCGACTCCGACGATCCGACGAAAGAGGCCTTCTGCAGCGGCGGCTACTTCCACCCGAACGCCATGGCTCCTGCGAGCGACGAGGCCAAGGCCGAGATCGACATGACGGACATCGCGGAGGCCAGGATGACCCTGAAGATGTGGCTATGCGACAAGCCCATCATCGCCGCGGTGAACGGCTTGTTTATCGGCGGCGGATTCACGATGTGTCTGACCTGCTGCGACCTCGTCTACTGCTCCGAGCACGCCTGGGCGCAACTGCCGTTCATCCGTCTCGGCATCGTCCCGGAGGTTGCTTCCAGCTACATGCTTCCCCGTTTGATCGGATTCCAGCGAGCCAAGGAGATCATGTTTTTCGGCGAGCGAATCCCGGCAAAGAAACTCCTGGAACTGGGACTGGTCAACAAGGTGCTTCCCCACGACCAAGTGATGGCCTACGCCCGCGAGATGGCGCTCCGGCTCATTCCGCCTGCTGGAGCCGGCTACGCGGTCCGCCTGACCAAACGGACCCTCCACAAGCCGCTGATCGATGCCCTCACGACGGCCCTGAACCTGGAAAACAAAGGCCTGAACGAGGCCTTCACCACGGCCGACTTCATGGAGGCGCTGGCCGCCCGCCGGGAGAAGCGTCTTCCGAAATTCCAGGGGAAATGATGCCCCGTCCATCAACCGGCGAGCCCGTTTTCAACAACGGCAGATGACGGTTGAAATGGAATTACAGGACTGAAAGGGTGAAATCTTGAAAATCGAAGATGTGTAAAACATTTGTGTCGTCGGGGCCGGCAATATGGGGCACCAGATTTCTCTCCAGTGTGCCCTTTACGGGTACAAGACGAAATGCACCGATGTCGTGCCGGCCATGCTGGAAAAGGCCGAGCAATTCGTGAACGGCTACCTTCCCGGCCGCGTGGATAAAGGGAAGATGACCAAGGAGGAAGCCATTGCGGCGAGGGCAGGCATATCCTTCACAAGCGACTTGAAAGAAGTATGCTAAGATGCCGATATCGTTATTGAAGCGGCAACGTCTTTAAAAACTTGCCTTGCACGGATCGGGAAGACGGGGATGCCCCGCCTTCCCCGGATTGTGCGTCCGGAACCCCGCTCAGATCCTCCGACCCTCGAAGAAGAAATGCAATGACCGCGGGTCGAAGTCAAGATTCAACGGTTCTCCCAGGGAGGGCCGGAAGTCCGCCGCCGCCCGGGCGACGATTTTTCGACCGTCCGTCCGCAGATAGAGGATCGTCTCCGATCCCATGTGCTCCGCGTGCTCAAGGAGACCCCGGATCAGGCCCGTCCCGACGCGGACGGCCTCCGGCCGGATCCCCACCGTTACGGTCCTGCCCTCGAAAGCGGTGAGATCCTGCCGCCCTCCGGCATCCAGCCTGAAGTCGTCACAGCGGATGAACAGGCCCCCGCTCCCGCGTTCCACGGTCCCGTCGAAGAGATTGATCGGAGGCACCCCGATGAAGGATGCCGCGAACACATTGGCCGGGCGGTCATAGAGATCCCGCGGAGAGCCCACCTGCTGCACGATTCCCCGATCCAGAAGGACGATCATCTGCCCCAGTGTCATGGCCTCGACCTGGTCGTGGGTCACATAGAGTGTGGTGGCCGCCAGGCGCCGGTGCAGACCCGCCAGCTCCACCCGCATGGAGGCCCGGAGCTTGGCGTCCAGATTCGAGAGGGGCTCATCGAAGAGAAACAGCTGCGGGCTCCGGACGATGGCGCGCCCAATGGCGACCCGCTGCCTCTGGCCGCCGGAGATTTCCCGCGGCCGGCGTTCCAGGAGATCGGCAATGTCTAGCATCCGGGCCGCTTCCCGGACCTTCCGGTCCACCTCCCGCCGGGTCAGCTTGCGGATCCGCAGGGGGAAAGCGATGTTGTCGTATACGCTCAGGTGGGGATAGAGGGCATAACTCTGGAAGACCATGGCCACGTCCCGGTCCTTCGGGTCCCTGGCGCTCACCTCGGTGCCGCCGATGTGGATGGTGCCTTCGTCCTGATGCTCGAGCCCGGCGATCAGCCGGAGGACGGTGCTCTTCCCGCATCCCGAGGGGCCCAGGAGGATGCAGAACTCCCCCTCCGCAACGGTGAAGGAAACGCGGTCCACCACGGCCGTATCACCATAGATCTTCGTGAGGTTTTCGATCCTGAGTTCCGCCATCGGCTATCCTTTGATGGCCCCCGCGGAGAGTCCCCGTACGATCCGCCGCTGGAACAGCAGGACCATGAGCACCAGGGGCACGGTGGCAATGGTCGAGGCGGCGGCGATCTCCCCCCAGGGGATGGTGTATTGGCCCTGGAACAGGGCGATTCCCACGGGCAGCGTCTGGTAGGGCTGCTGGGTCATGATGAGCAGGGCGAAGAAGAATTCGTTCCAGGCATAGATAAAGACAAGGATCGCCGCGGTGAAGACCCCCGGCGCGGCCAGGGGGATGATGATCCGGAACAGGGTCTGGAAGTGGCCGCACCCGTCCACCCGGGCCGAGTCCTCCAGTTCCTGCGGCAGTTCCCGGAAGAACCCTGCCATGATCCAGACTCCCAGGGGCAGGGTCAGGGTGATGTAAGGCAGGATCAGACCCTGGTAGGTGTTGAGCCAGCCCAGGGAATCCAGGATCTTCCAGACGGGGCCGGCAATCGATATCTGGGGGAACATGGAGACGAGGAGCAGGCTTCCCATGATGAGGGGCTTGTGCCGGATGGGCAGACGCGCCAGGGCGTAGCCCGCGAACAGGGAGATCGACAGTGTTCCGAGGGTGGCCAGTCCCGCCACGATGAGGCTGTTCTTGAGGAAATGGAGGAGGTTGTAGTCCCAGAGGGCCGAGCGGTAAAAATCCAGGGACCAGGAGGGGAAGAGGACCGGCGGGATCGCCGTCACCTCCATCTGGGTCTTGAGCGACGTCGCGACGAACCAGAGAAAGGGCAACAGGCTCACCGCCACGACGAGGGCCGCGACGAGGACGAAGATGATGTTCCAGGTCCGGTCCGTCATCGCCTCTCCTCCATGAACCTCATGCCGATGACCCGGACGTAGACCAGGGAGACGGCCAGGAGAATGAAGAAGACCAGGACCGAGATGGCCGCCCCGTATCCCAGGAGCCCTTCCGCGAACATCTTCTTGTAGCCATAAAACTGCAGCACGTTCGTCGCGTCCGCCGGCCCGCCCTGGGTCATGACGAAGACCAGGTCGAAGACCCGGAAGGCGTCCATGGTGCGGAACAGGAGCGCGATGAGGAGGGCCGGGCGGATGAGGGGCAGGGTGATCCGAGTGAAGCGCTGCCAGGGCGTTGCTCCGTCCATGCGGGCCGCCTCGTACAGCTCGTCCGGGATCGTCTGCAGACCCGCCAGGATGATGAGGGCGGCAAAGGCGGAAGTCTTCCAGATGTCGGCGACCATGACGGCCGACATGGCGAAGAAGGGCTCCGCCAGCCAGGCCCGGTAGGCCGCCATGTCACTGCCGAAAAGGAAATAATTCAGGAGGCCGTAGTGGTCGTTGTCGATGAAGCGCCACATCTGGGAGGCCACAACCGTCGGGATGGCCCAGGGGATGAGGACGGCGGCCCGGACCAGTCCCCGGCCCCGGAAGGCCCGGTTGATGACCAGGGCGATGACCAGCCCCAGGACCATCTCGCAGGCCGTGGATACGAAGACGAAGACCAGGGTGTTGCCGAGGGCGTGGCGCGCAACGGGATCGCTCCAGAGCTGGCGGTAGTTGTCGAGCCAGACGAGGGGCTGGGCCAGGCCGGGGAGGCCGAGGATGATCCGGTGCAGGCTGAGATAGACCGAGTACAGGATGGGGTAGAAGGCGAAGACCGCAACAAAGGCGAAGCAGGGCAGAAGGAGGGACACCGCGAAGAGTTTCTCGCGGCGACCCCGGGATTCATCATAACGGATGATGCGGCCACCTGCTTCCATGGAATCAGGGCGCAGTCCCGCGCGTGAGGGCCAGTGTCTTTTCCATCTCCGCCGCCGCGCTGCGCGCCTCGGAAGCAAGGTCGGATCGCCGATCGGAGATGGCCTTGCTGAAATAGCGCTGCAGGATGTTGGACAGGGCCGGGTACAGCGGGCTCCTCGGCCGGGGCAGGGAGGAGAAGAAAACCGGCTTCATCTCCCGGAACTGGGGCGCGGCGTTCAGGACGTCCGCGTCGTCGTAGAGGCTTGTCCGGGTCGGCGCCAGCCCGGCCTTCACGGCCAGGTGCTTCTGGATCCTCTCGCCGGAGAGAAACTGGGCGAAGGTCCAGGCCAGATCCTTGTTTTCCGAATAGGCGCTGATCCCAACCTGCCATCCGCCCAGGGTGGCATGGCTCTTCCCGCCCGGGAAATGCGGCAGCAGAGCGACGCCGACCTTACCGACCACCATCGAACGCTGGGGATTGTTTGCAATCTTCCAGACATAGGGCCAGCTTCGCAGGAAGACCGCCTTCCCCTGGGTGAAGAGGGCCAGGGATTCCGGTTCTTCGTAGGTGAGGACGCCCTCGGGGGCCGTTTTTCCAACGATCCGGTCGCGGACGAACCGGACGGCATCCAGGGCCGGTTTCTCGGCGATCGCCGGTGCCCCGGTCTTTGGGTCCACCAGGTGTCCCTGGTTGCCGGCGACGTACTCCATCATGTTGCAGACCAGCCCCTCATACTGCTTGAGCTGGGCCGAAAAGCCGTAGAGGTTCGGCTCACCGGCGGTTATGGCCCCTGCCTGGCGCACCATCTCAGGCCAGGTCTCCGGCGGCTTGAAACCGTACTTGTCGAGGAGGTCCCTCCGGTAATAGAGCATGCCGCTGTCGATGTACAGGGGCAGGCCGTAGACCTTGCCTCCATAGGTGTTGGCCTGGATGGTGCTGTCCAGGTAATGGGCCTGCTCGCTGCCGGGGAAACGGTCGTCCAGGGGCATGGCCCACCCGGCCGCGGCGAACTCCGCCGGCCAGACCACGTCCATGAGGAAGACGTCCAGGTCCCTGCTCTTGTTCTTGAGTTTCTGCGTCAAAAGGTCGTGGAAGGCCGTCGAGGAATGGGGGCCGATCTCCCGCCGGATCTTCACGCCGGGATGCTCCGCCTCGAACATGGCGATAATCTCGTCCCATACCTCGGGCTGGTTCGGCTTCCACATGTAGAAATGGAGGGTTCGCTCCCCTTCCGTCTTCTTCCCGCCACAGCCGGCGATAAAGAGAACAAGAGCCAGCAGGGCGACCATGAAAAGGATGCCGCGCTTTCGAAGGCGGCGAAACGTCGTGCGTTGGCGAATGCTATCCATGGTGGACTCCTTCCTGCGGCAACCGCTGACGGAGTTTCGTTTTTCCAGATTTCACGGAAGCCGGGACGATTTCTTTCCTGTTCCTTTTCTGCTGAATCATCCCGATTTCGCGGTACAGGAGGGGACGGCGGTGGCCGTAAATGTTTTCCTCCTCCCGCCAGCTCCGGAGATCCTCGAGGTCGATCACCGCGTGAAAAATCATCTCCTCGTCCAGGACCTGTGCAATCATGTCGCCGCGGGGGTCGAAAACGGCGCTGTGGCCGGAAAAATACGGACCGGGGCGGTTCACGTAAACGACGAAGACCTGGTTGTTCAGGGCCATGGCCGAAAGCCTGCGCCTCATGTACCGGACCGGGAACGATTTGGGGACGGCGGAGATGTTGACGATGACCTGCGCGCCGCGAAGGGCCAGGATCCGGCCGATCTCGCCGAAGGCGGAGTCGAAACAGATGGTCAGGCCAAGACGGCCCGCGGGGGTCGAGATCACGGGCAGCTCACGGCCGGGGATGAAGTTCTCGGTCCAGTGGACATGTGTTTTCGCATAGCTGTGGACCGAGGTGTAGTCCATGTAGGTGGCCAGGTTGTAGAAGAGGCAGCCACGGCGCCGGATTCCGCCCAGGATCACCCGGGCATCCATTTCGCGGACGAAAGAGGCAATCTCCTCCGACAGGCGTCCTTCGCGCCGCTCCGTCTTCCGATAGAGGTAACCCTCCGGCCGCTCCAGGGAGGGATGGCCGTGCAGGATCAGCTCGGGAAAGACGATCAGGTCCGAGGCGCGGTTTTCGGCGATGATGGACTTGATGCGTTCGACGTGGCCGAAAGGGTCCTCCGGGGTGTAGTTGATCTGAGCAAGGGTGATTCGCTTTTTCATGAAAGCTCCCTTTCCTACGCCGTGAGAATGGCCTTCCTGTAATCGTTCTGGATCTCCTGGTGGATCATCTGGATATAGCTCCGCGCGCCGTCTTCGCCGTAGACGCCTTCCCCGTATCGATAAAGGCTGCCCTTGTCGGTCCGGATGTTTTCATTGACGAGTTCCGTGTCCATGTCGCCGGCATGGGTGTTGGCCAGATTTTCGATGATCTGGTGGATGCCTGATCCCGACTGGGCAGGGTCCTTTATGCGGAAGGCCAGGTAGGGAGGAACGCCCAATTCCACGGCCGCCTGGCGGTGGACCCTCTTGCGGAGGCTGTCCTCGCTGCCCTGTATTTTCAGTCGGGGAGAGATGCGCATGGCCGTCCGGATGACGTCCCGGTCGAGATAGGGAGCCCGGAGCTCGATGGAATGGGACATGGTCAGCTTGTCCTCCCGCTCCAGCGTGTCGTCGTAGAGATAGTTCAGGTCCTCCCAGAGCTGCTCATGGAGGCGGAGATAGCCCGATTCCTTCAGGACGTCGCTGTACCAGGGGTATCCCGCGAACAGCTCGTCCGCCGCCTGGCCGGTGAACATGACGCGGATCCGGTCTTCCGCGGCCATTTTCGCCGCCATGTACATGGGAATGGCCACCTCGACCTGGAGGAGTCCGCTTTCCTCCACATTGCGGATGACCTCGGAGAGAATCCCCTTCACGAGGTCCTCGTCGATGATCGAGGTCTTCAGTTCCAGTCCGAGCTCCTTCGCTACGGCCAGGGCCGCCAGGATGTCGCCCGAGTCGGCGGTGCCGGTGCAGTAGCAGACGATGTTTTTCCCTTCCCGCTGGAGAAGCTTGGCGATGAGGACCGAGTCGATCCCTCCGGAAAAGATGACCCCCAGACGCTCCTCCCGGAGACCCGTCAGCCGCTTCTGCATCGCCTTGACGAGGACCGTCTTGTACCGCTCCACGGCGTCACGGAAGTCCGTGATGTCAACCTGGGGAAGCTGAATCCGGGTACCCTGCCGGATCTTGATCCCGTCGATGCCGATGCTGAGAATTTCTCCAGGGCGGATCCGCTTGGGCTCGTCTTTCCCGTTCCAGAGGGCCTTCTTCTCGGAGGCGAAATAGACGATGGAATCCCGGTTCACGTAGTAGAGCGGTTTCTTGCCGATGGGATCCCTGACGAGAACGACGGATTTACCGTCCGTGACGGCGAAGGCGTACATGCCGTCCAGAATCCCGGTAACCCGTCGGACCGCCTCCAGGAGGTCCCCCTGATACGACTCTTCGATGAGGTGGACGACAATCTCGCTGTCGCTGTTCGTTTCAAACCGGTGGCTGTACAGAAGAAGCGATTTCAGGGCACTGTAGTTGTAGATTTCGCCGTTCTTGATCAGGGTGAGTTTCCCGTCGCACGAGACATAGGGCTGGCAGAGGCCTTCCGCCCCGATGATCCCGAGGCGGGAATGGCCCATGGCGATGCGGCTTTTCTTTTTCAGGAAGGTCTTGAGCCCGTCAATGGTTTCCCGACGCGTGACGGAGCCGTCCAGGTAGATGCCGTGGAAATCGGGCCCCCTATGCTCCATTTTCTTCATCATATCGTAAACGTCTGTCGATAGTCTGGGTTCCTCCTGGGCAAAATGACCGCATATGGTGCACATAGGTGTAGCCTCCTTTATTGATTCCATGCGTCCCGGATTGAAGACAGGGATAACCTGAACTTGGTTGAAAGGGGCTTGCCGAAGCGGATCCCAGGGCCAGTGGGAAAAGCGACAGGGCTCCTTTGCCTGGGAAAGAGCCCCCATGATTTGAATGTGTCGGGAACCATAGCGCATTGGGGCGGGAAAGTCAAACCCGGGGGACAGGAACGGCGGAAACACGACAGGTTAAGTACATGCAATAACAGATGATACCGCGATATCAGCGAATCAATGTCCATAAGAACCAACCGGCGGATCCGGGTGATAGTCCGGGTAAATCCGCACAGGCTGCCGAGCACTCGAGATGTGTTTCAAACGATGACGCGTTCCCTTCGGGGAATCTCGCAAACCGGGTCTCCTCGATGCGCGTTCCGGATATTGATTCGGAATCAATTCGCCTTGAGAAATAGGAGGTTATCCATGCAAAAGGGTTGACAAGTCCGAAATGAACGCTATAGTGGGTTCCGTCCCGGGAAACACCGGAACAACGGGTGTTGTCCGGGATTCTCTTCAAAGCAGCGGTTTCGCCTTGCGTCGCTGTCAAACGGGGGTGGGCGATCACGGCGGAAGGCTCAACCACCTCCCGCAGAGACTGCCCGATTTCGCAGAATAAAACCGATCACCAACCTATTTCATTCATCGTCTGTCCGGAAGGCCCTCAGGCAGGATCTGTCTCTGTGAAGCAACGGGAACGGCCCGCCGGGTGGGCCGGGACAGGAATCGGAAAGGATGCGTGTTGAACATGAAGGAGTTTCAGACATGCAAGTTTGAGGAGATCGAGCCCGGGGTGGGGCTTGTCACTCTGAACCGGCCGGAGCAGCTAAACGCAATCAACGGCACGATGCTGGAAGATTTCGACAGGCTGTTTACGGTTCTGTCGAGGAACGACACCATCCGTGTCCTGTTCATCACCGGTGCCGGACGGGGATTCTGCGCCGGTGCGGATCTGAATGATGCGATGATTCATAAGGATACACAGGTATTTTCCGACCCGGAGCAATTCCTGAAACTCGTCCAGGAGCGCTTCGCCGCCCTGACCCTGGGGCTCCGGCGCATCCCCCAGCCGGTCATCGCCGCCGTCAACGGCGTAGCGGCGGGTGGAGGCTTTTCCATGGCGCTGGCCAGCGATGTCCGGGTGGCCGCGCCGCAGGCCTCGTTCATCGCTTCGTTTGCAAACATCGGCCTGACCGGCGGCGAACTGGGATCGTCCTATTTCCTGCCCCGGCTGATCGGTGTCGCCCGGTCGTCGGAAATCCTGCTCACGGGCCGGAAAGTGAAAGCCGACGAGGCTGAGCGGATCGGACTGGTCAACCAGGTGGTGCCTGCGGAGAGCCTCATCGAAACGGCCCTTTCCTATGCCCGGCCGATGCTCGCCAAGGGGGTCGGGGCACTGAAGATGACGAAACGCGTCCTCGACCAGAATATCAACGCACCATCGCTCGAGGCGGCGGTGGACCTGGAGAACCGCAATCAGACGATCATGGTTTTTTCCGGCGAGTTCTTCAAACTGATTCAGCCGTTCTTCAAGAGCGGCTCCGGGGACTGAGATTCGTCTCAGAGAATGACGAGGCAGGCCGGCAATTTCATCAACTCGACCGAATGGAAGCGACAGCGGGAATTCTGCGGAGGTGAAACGTGACTGCAAAAGACGTGATCATTGTCGGAAGCGGGGTAGGGGGCAGCGCCGTCGGCGCTTTGCTGGCGAATACCGGGAAATACAACGTAACGCTGATCGAGAAGTCGAGATTGATCGGAGGCAGGTTTGCCTCTTATCGTAACGAGGGATTCAATCTGGACGTGGGCTGCCACATGCTTGCAAACTGCGACAAGGGGCCCTTCGGCAGGGCGCTCGATATCTGTGGCTGTAAGGATTACGTGAAGTGGCGCTACGCGGTAAAGCCCTCTCCGGCGGTTGTCTTCAAAGGGGAAAGGGTCCGGTTCCCCTACGATGCGGAGAAAATGGGCTTCACCAAGGAAGAATCCGACCGGTTCATGACGTTTTTCTTCGATATCTCCCAACTGTCCGATGCGGACTGTGACCGGTTGAACGACGTCAGCATCGCGGATTATGTAAGCAAGTACGTGAATTCGGATCTGGCGAGAGGGCTGATCGGCTTTTTTGCCTCCATCTACTTCGTGACGCGGGACGACGAAACGCCCATCGGCGAGTATGCCAGGTGCCAGAACGAAATATGGAGAAACAAGGCGGTCGGCTATCCCATCGGCGGCACCGGAGCCGTTCCCGAGGCCTATTGCCGGATCATCAGGGAGCACGGCGGAACAATTCTGACGGGAACGGGGGTTCGGCAAATCGGCGTGGAGGATGGCAAGGCGGCGGGCGTCGTGCTGGAAAACGGCAAAAAAATCAGGGCGGATATCGTGATCAGCAACGCGACCGTAAAAGACACGGTGAATCAGCTGGTCGGGCGGGATGTGTATCCGGCTGAATTCACGGACAGGGTGAACCGCTACCGGTATTCCTACAGCACCTCCGTCATCCAGATCGCGCTGAATGAAAAGATATCGAACGATTCCATGATCTTCTACATCGGCCGGAGCGACTTGAGCGAGTTTGAAAAGCGCATCGAATCAACGGGAGCTCTGCCGGACATGGCCCCCTGCCTGATGATCCCGGTCGTGTCGAACATGGATCCGGAGGCTGCCCCGGAAGGGAAACAGCTGATCATTGTCGGCGCCTCGGCGAAACTGCCGTACAACGCCGGTACCGCCATCTGGAAAAAATGGGAACAGGCGATCATGAATTCGCTGGAGGTCGTGTTTCCCGACATCCGGCAGCACATCCTCTGGACCGTTTCGACGACTCCGAAGGACATCGACCACTTCGGCAGCGAAGAGGGCTCCGTGATCGGCATCGGCCAGATCATCGGCCAGGTCGGCGGGAACCGTCCCCCGATCGTCGATCCGTATGTCCGGAATCTTTACCATTGCAGCGCCGACACGGGCCAGCACGGCATCGGCGGGGAACTGGCCATGGATGCCGCGTTCAGGCTCTACGAACACCTGAGTTGAGAAAGCTTCCCCGGTGATCGGGAAAGGAGGAAAGGAAGGGCGGGTCGGTTCGGGACATGCCGTCCCGCCGGAGACGGAGGACATGGAGCGGATGAACGTCGCAGAAAGGGGGAGGATCATGCGAGTAGGGGATTTCCTGAAGAGATACGGCAAAGAGATACCCGACAGCGAAGCGATCGTTTTCGGAGATCGGCGGATCACGTTCGGACAGTATGACCGGGAAACGGACCGGGTAGCCATGGGGCTGCTGAATCTCGGCGTCCGGCGCGGCGACCGGATCGGAATCTATATCCCTCTCTGGCCGGAAGCGCTTTTCATCTATCTGGGTGCGGCCAAGATCGGAGCGGTTGCCGTTCCCGTCAGCGTCCGGACGACCGCGCCGGAACTGCAGTTCTTTGCCAATGACGCGGAGATGTCCTGCCTCTTCCTGGCGAGCGGCTTCATGGGAGCGGACTTCATGGGGAACCTGGAGGCCGTCCGGAGCGGCATCCCTTCCCTCCGCCACGTTGTCTGCCTCGACCGGGAAAAGGAGGGCGTGCTTCCTTACGGGAGGTTTCTCGCCGAACCGGATCCGTCGGCACTGAAAAGAAGCACCGACGCCGTACGGGAGGAAGATCCGGTCCTTTTCATCTATACCTCGGGGACAACGGGCGTTCCCAAGGCCGCCATGCTGACACACAAAAGCGTCATCGCCATGACCGACGCCCAGCTCACGGCCACGGAATTCGTCCACGGGGACTCCCTCCTCCTGAATCTCCCGCTGAGTCATGCCGGTGCCGCCGTCATGGGCGTCATCGCCACGCTCAACGCGGGGAACAAGCTGGTCCTGATGGACATGTTCAATCCCGAGGAAACCCTCCGTCTGATTGCCGCCGAAAAGTGCACGGCCATGGGCCAGGTTCCCGTCATGTACGCCATGGAGCTGGCCCATCCCAACGTCGGGAATTACGATCTGAGCTCGCTCAAGGTTCCCATCGTCTCCGCCCAGCCCTGTCCATCCGAGCTGATTCTTGCTTTCAAGCAGCAGGTCGGTGTCATGCCCCGCAACGCCTATGGCCTGACGGAGGCGAGCGGCACCGTGACCTTCACCCATCCCGACGACGGAGAGGAAAAGCTCACCTACTCCGTCGGCAGGCCCGTTCCGTCGATCCAGCTCGTACTCAAGGATGAGGAAGGGAACGGGGTGCCCCGGGGCGAGGCGGGCGAAATCTGCATAAAGGGGCCTGTCGTCATGAAGGGCTACTGGAAACGGCCCGAAGAGGACGCCAGGGTCTTCGACAACGACGGCTTCCTCCATACGGGGGACATGGGACGGCTGGAAGAGGACGGGTACCTCGTCATCGTCGGCCGCAAAAAGGAGATGTTCATCCGGGGCGGCGAAAACGTCTATCCCCCGGAAATCGAGGAGGCGATCTGCCTCCATCCCGACGTGATGCTGGCGGCGGTGGTCGGCCGACCCCACGAAAAATGGGGTGAGGTGGGCCGGGCCTACATCATGCCCAAGCCCGGCAGGGAAATCACGCCGGAGGGCATGAGGGAGTTCCTCAAGGACAGGCTGTCCAGCTTCAAGATCCCCGAGGATTTCATCATCCGGCCGATGCTGCCCCTGACGCCCCTGGGAAAAGTCAAGAAGCTGGACCTTTATGCCGAAATGAAGGATGAATATGGAAACCGGCCATAGCAGGGGAGAACCAACCATTCTCCGAAATACCGAGAAGAAAGGACACGTTCTGCGACTCATCATCCGTGCCGATCAGGACGTATCCCTCGCTCAGGCGAACGATTCGACAACATTGAGTAAATGTCATGGAAGATGAAAAGATAACAAGGGAGCAGTTGATCGAGGAGCTGTCGTCGCTGCGCCTTCGTGTGTCCGAACTGGATCGACGGGAAACAGAGCGGCAACAGGAGCGGGAATCATTAAGAAACAAGATTGAACTTGCCGAGAAGCTGATGGTCACGATCCCGGATATCATTGTCGTAACGGACATGAACGGTAGGATTCTTTTCGTCAATCACCTGCATGAAGAATTGCTGGGATATCCGAAAGAGGAAGTGATCGGAGAAAATATCATTCTGTATCTCAATCTTTCCGAAGACATGAATACGTTTCTGACCAATGTGACATTGCTGATGAGAGGCGAACTGGGGCCCAGGGAATACGGCATCCTTGCAGCGGATGGAAGGCGTCTTCCCTTTGAGATAAACAGCAATATCTTGACGGACAAAGACGGCTCGCCCTATGGAATCGTTTTCGTCGGCCGGGACATCACGAAAAGGAAAAAGGCACAAGAGGCCCTGAGGGCAAGTGAAGAGCGTTACCGCCTGATATTCGATAATATCGAAGACGCCTATTATGAGGTCGATCTGGAAGGGAATACGATCACCTGCAACGAATCGGCGCATAAGATTCTCGGCTATACCGTAGGCGAACTGAAGGGCATGAATTATCGCCGGTATATGAGCGAAGAAAATGCCCGGATCGTTACCGAGGCATATGGTACGGTCTATCGTACGTGTCGGCCCGTCAATATCAAAGAGTTCGAGGTTGTTCGGAAGGATGGAGCGGTCCGGTCCGTCGAGGTGTCCATATCGTTGTTGATGGATTCACACGGGCAGCCGGTGGGATTTCAAGGCATTATTCGCGACATCACCGATCGAAAGGAAATGGAGGAGAGAATCATAAGCCTCTCCATGACGGATCAGCCGACGGGCCTCTATAACAGGAGAGGATTTCTGGCGCTGGCAGAGCAGCATTTCAGGATTGCGGAGCGATTGAAGACGAGACTGCTCCTGCTTTTCGCGGATCTGGACGGCTTGAAGCAGATCAATGACACGATGGGCCATAAAAAGGGTGACGAGGCCATTCTCGAAGCGGCAACGATCCTGAAAGAGATCTTTCGAGAGTCGGATATCGTCGCCCGTGTGGGAGGCGATGAGTTCGTGGTTCTGGCCTACGGGACATCGGCTGAAAACTCGGATGTCCTTGAAAAGCGGCTGCAGCAACACATCGACGAACATAATGCATTTCCGCAAAGAGACTATGAAATCTCCATGAGTGTCGGAATTGTCTATAAAAATCCGGATGAGACTGTTTCCATAGACGAACTGATGTCACAGGCGGATGCATACATGTACGAGCAGAAAAGGCGCAAGAAAGCGATGAAAGGGAAAACCGATCCGTCTGATTGAATTCGGATGCCACCGCCTGTAAGGGATCAATCCTTTACCGGACAAAGTGCATGACATGGTGCAGACAGGAGGTAAAATCATGAGACATATCTTGATCGGCATTCTGATGTGCCTGCTGATGGCAGGATCCGTCTACGCCGGGGAGGGAGCGGACATGAAAGATACCTTTTCAGTCATTCATGCAAGAAAGAGCGTCAGGACCTTTACGGGAGCGCCTGTCGGCAAGAGCGACCTGGAAAGGATCCTCAAGGCGGGAATGGCGGCGCCCACGGCGGTCAACATGCAGCCGTGGTCTTTTGTCGTGGTGACCGAGAGAAAAATGCTGAATGATCTGTCTTCAGGACTTCCCTATGCAAAGATGCTGACAAAGGCAGGGGCGGCGATCATCGTCTGTACGGAAACCGATCAAGCATATGACAAGATAAAGGAATTCGCGATCATCGATGCCTCGCTGGCCGGCGAAAACATCCTCTTGGCCGTTGAAGCCCTTGGGCTAGGCGGTGTGTGGACGGCAGCCTATCCGTATGACGACAGGATGAGTCATGTGCGAAAAACCCTCGGCATCCCTCAGAGCGTTATTCCCCTGAACGTCATCGCCGTCGGCATTCCCGCCGCCGGAGGGGAGAAGCCGAAAGACAAATACAAAAAGGAGAAAATTCACTGGGATCGGTGGTGATGACGACTACCGGAAGCGAATGAAAGAAATCGTCCATGATTTCTATGGTATTGACCTTGTTTTAAAAGTTTGAAATAAAGGGCGCGGCTGCAGGGAATGAAAGCCGGGGTCATCGTGAACGCATGAAGGAGATGCAAAGCGGCAGCGGGAACGGGGGAAGCGGTCGGGGGAAGCGGTTACTGGTTGTCCTGCTGGCGTTCTTTCTGTCCGTATCCATCCTGGAATTCGGGGGTTTTCTGATCTGGCGGGCTGCCGTGTCTCCCGTTGCCAAGGCAAACGCTCAGGCCCTGTGCAGCTCGGGAGACGATCAGATCCAGATGCTTCCGAACACCTTCTGGCATCATGAATTCAATCCCCGTCATCCGTCCTATGCCGGTCAGGTCAATTCGAAGGGCACCAAGGGCGTGGAATTCCTGCTTCCGAAGCCCCCGGGCGAGCTCCGGATCGTCTGCGTGGGCGACAGCACCGTGGAAGGGACGGGCGTCAAGCCCGACGAGACCTTTCCGCACTACCTGGAGATGATCCTTCAAAAACGGCTGAATCCGAACTCAGGCTACAAGAGCGTGAAGGTCATCAACGCCGGGATCGGCTCTCATAATTCGGCTTTCAATCTGTCCTACCTGGCGTTTCGCCTGATCCACTACCAACCCGATATCGTTGTCGTCAAGAGCGCATACAACGATTATCTGCCCTACAGTGTCCCCGGCATGAGCTATGACTATACGCATGTATTCCCTAATCCGTATCATCGTGTGCGGCCTTCGGCATTCTGGACCGCCGCCCGGTACAGCTATTTCCTGAAGGTCGTCGGGACCGTCGTTTTCCGTGAGGAGGTCGCCGTCCCCTTCCGCGATTTTTCAGGGCACATCACACTCGAACAGTTCCGGAAAATGGATTACTCGGCCAATGAAGACAGGTTCTTCGTCTACGGGGAAAACATCCGATCCATGATCCTCCTCTGCAGGGGGCGCAACATCGGCGTCGTTCTGGTGGACCTGCCCACGTCGCCCGATCCGGCTCATTTCGGCAAGGACCGGACGTTCGGACCGCGTTTCAAGAATCTCATCACCCGGCTGGAGACGGAACTGAGGCGGATTGCAGGGGAGGAGCGGATCACCGTCGTCAGGACGGGGCCTTTCACGAGCGAAGATTTCTGGGACCATTGCCATTGCACTGCCGGCGGCAACCGGAAAGTGGCGGAAGCCGTCGCCGGCGAGGTCGCAGACAGTCTGACCGCGAACAGGAAAGGGAAGGCCGCGGCAGACGGGAAGCAGGCATCGACGGAGGCGGGGACGACGCTCCGCTGAAGGAAACATCGTGGGTTCAACAGCCGGAACCGTCCCGAGAGGCGATCAGGGTGTTGCCATGAATGGATTGATGGAATCCCGGAAATAGAACCGTATGGAGGGATCGCGATGAAAAGAACCAGACTTTCCTGCTTGGCGATTGTCAGCTTGCTTCTTGCCATGGCCTTTTATCAGGGCGTGTTTGCGGCGGGCGAGGGGACGAAGCTTGCCGACTATTACCTGAAGAAGATCCCGGCACCGGCGATGGATCAACCGCCGACGCTGGATCAGGCCATGAAAATCCAGGCCGAGTACAACAAGGCTGTGATGCCCGTCTTCGGGAAAATCGTAGGATACAAGGCCGGGCTCACAAATCCGAGCGTCCAGAAGGTTTTCGGGGTCAGCGCCCCCCTGCGCGGAACCCTCATGGAGAACATGATCCTGAAATCCGGTGCCACGGTCGAGGCTGCTTTCGGGGCCCGGCCCCTCTACGAGGGGGACCTGATTCTCCGGGTGGGGAGCGAATCCATCAACACGGCCGCGACCCCCATGGAAGCCCTGCAGGGCATCGACGCGGCAATCCCCTTCATCGAGCTTCCCGATCTCGTCTACGCGAAGGACGTCAAGATCAACGGCCCCATGCTCGCCGCCGTGAACGTGGCCGCCCGGTACGGCGTCGTCGGAGAGCCGATTCCCGTTCAGGCAACGGCCGAATGGATGGAGCGGTTGAAGACCTTCAAGTGCCAGATCTACGATAAAAGCGGAACCCTGCTGGTGGAGGCCCCCGGCAGCAGCCTCCTGGACCACCCGATCAACGTCGTGCTGTGGATCCGGGATTCCCTCAAGAAAGACGGCATTGCGCTGAAGAAGGGGGATCTCCTGTCGCTCGGCACGATCACGAAGCTCACGCCGACGGCCCCCGGCACGACCGTCAGGGCGCGGTACGTCGGCCTGGATCCGAAGGGACCCGTCGAGATAACTATTATTTTTAAATAAGAGAGGGAAATCGAACATGAAAGCGAAATGGAGCATTCCGTTCCTGGCGGTTCTTTTCCTCGTGATCTCTTCTCCCGTTCCGGCCGAGACGGTCAAGGGCATCTCCTCCGCCGATGTCTTGTTCGCACCCCGGGGGGGCTTGATCGAGGCAGTTGTCCAGGAAATCGACAAGGCGGGCCGCGAGATCGTCGTCCACTCGCACTCCTTCCCGTCGTACGAGGTTGCCAAAGCCCTCGCGGAGGCCCAGAAGCGCGGCGCCAAGGTCGTTTTGCTCCTGGACAGGAGCCAGAAGCGGGAAAAGGAGTCGACCTTCTACGTGCTGGAAAAAGCGGGAATCCAAGTCTACATCGACAGCGACCACGTTGTAGCCAATAATAACGTGATGATCATCGACAAGGACGTCGTGATCACCGGGTCGTTCAATTTCACGAAGGAAGCGGAGGAAAAGAACGCGGAGAACATGCTGATCGTCCGGTCCTCGAAAGCGGCGGCTCTTTTCCTGAAGAATTTCGACCGGCACATGGCGCACTCGATGCCCTACAGGCATCCGTGAAAAATGAAGGTGTTTGCCCATTGAATCGGCCGGGACGGTGATTCGTTCCGTTTCCCGAAGGCGGGACGGACACCGGATACGGCCGCCGTTTCCGGAGGCCCATCCATCGCAATAAACCGGACGTCCAACATCATGCAGATCGCGGGAGGGGACGGAAAGACGCGGGTCCTCTCCGACTGGCAGCGCGACCGGGAAAGCAGCCGCACCCTGCCGACGGTGGAGTCGTCTCGAAAAGGCGACCGCCGGAACCTCCCGATTCTTCGAAATGCCGTTCAGCAGAGCCTGACGCTGGAGGCGGCGGACGTCCCGGACCGGTCGATCATCGACGTCCGCGACGATTATGAGGGAAACTGGTTCGTCCGCAGACGGGATGTACGGAACGGTTATGCCATGGCCTGGGAGAACCGCCCTGAAAAAGGACTCTACATCGACGTCCGGGCATAGGCACTGACGGCTCCCGCCGCAGATACCATCCATCCGCCGACAATCCAGGCAGTCGCTCGCGCGTCCGGCAGGCCGAAAGCCCGCCTGCTCATACACTCCTCATCCTTCCGCGGTCGACGTGACACGAACGCGCATTCCCGCTCCCGATTTCGGGAGACCGGGGGCCGCCTTTCGTTCAAGGTAAGGTTGAGCATATTGCTCGGGAAGATTGACACGACCAGGCGACTTTCCTATATTTCCGCCGCCCGAAGAGGAATTCCGTACTCTCCCTTCGGGGAAGGGGAGGCCATCCGTTTCATGAGGAAACCGAAATTCCCGACCGGCATTCTTCCAGCGACCCTGCGTGGAAGACTGTTTCTGGTGTTGGCGATCGCCATCAGCATCCCCATCATCTCGACCGGTTACGTCCTGGAACGGAAGGGCCGCCAGGCCCTGCTCGAAGAGAAGACGGCAAAGCTCTTCGGCCTGACAAAAATCATGGACAGCTACCTGGGGAGCGATTTCGGGACGATCATGAAAGAATACCGGGGAGACCCCGGGGACCGGATTGCAAAGATCCGCTTTCTCAACGAGCGCCTGCGCGATTTCACCGACCGGATCGCCGAAGCCAATCCGGGGGTCGGCGTCGGCTACTACGACATGGAGCTGAATGCCGCCATCACGTATGGCCCCAGTCAGGAATATGGCAGCAAGGTCGGCGAGATCCTGCCGGTGGACCATCCCGGCTGGCAGGTCATGGCCAAGGGGCAGCCGGCCATCGAGACCGGACCGATGGCCCGCGGGCACATCATGAACGCCATGTGGCCCGTCATCCGGGAAGGGCGGGTGATGGGCTACATCTGGGCCAACGAGTTTACGGCGGCGGTCGAGAAACAGGCGCTGGCCATGGACCGGGCCCTGATCGTCGTCGTGTCCTTCGGACTGGTCCTTAGCTTGGCCCTGAGCTTCTTCATGGCCCAGCGCCTGACCAGGGACATCGGCATCATCAAGTTCGGCCTGAACCGCATGAAACTGGATCTGCGGAAACCGATCCGGCAGCTGAAAGGCGAAATGGGCGAGATCAGCAGCGCCGTGAACGAAATGGCCAGGGCGCTCATCGACGCCCGCTCGCTGACCGAAAACATCCTCTGGAGCATCGCCGACGGAGTGATCACCGTGGACGTCGACGGCAACATCACGTCCATCAATCCAGCCGGACAGGAAATCATGGGCGTCACCCCGGAAAGGGCGATCGGCCGTCCTTACGAATCGCTCCTCGACCGGGAAGCCAATTTCACGAGCTTCCTCCTCGATACGTTGAAAAACGGCAATGAATACGTTAGCGTGAACATCGATGTCCCCCTTCATGACAAGACCTTGTTCGTAAGTACCAGTACGAGCCTCCTCCGTGACGGGAGCGGCAACATCATTGGCGCCGTGGCGGTCTTCAAGGACATCAGCGAGACCAGGCAACTGCAGAAGCAGGTCATGCGGGCCGACCGGCTGGCGGCCCTGGGCGAGCTGGTGGCCGGAATCGCCCATGACATCCGGAATCCCCTGACGTCCATCCGCGGATTCGTCCAGTACCTCCAGAAGAGCCGCGATCCGGAGGAGCTCATGGAATACGGCCCCCTCATCATCCGCCAGGTGGACGGCCTGAACCGGACCATCGGCGAGCTTCTGAAGTTCGCCAAGCCTTCTCCGCCCCAGTACGGACCCGTACAGGTAAACGACCTGATCGGGGAAACCATGCGGCTGATCAGGAACCGGGCAGCGAAACAGAACGTCGAGATCGAGCTTGAACTGGATCCGGAGCTGCCCATGATCCGGGCCGACGGGGAACAGCTCAAGCAGGTCCTGCTGAACCTCCTGATCAACTCCGGCCAGGCCATGAGCTCGGGGGGCAGGATCCTCATCCGGACGTCGATGGAGACGTCCGGGAAGCTGGTCATCGAAGTGGCGGATAACGGAGCGGGGATTGCAACGCAGCATCTCGAAAAGATCTTCGATCCGTTTTTTTCCACCAAACCGGCCGGAACCGGCCTGGGTCTTGCAGTAGTGAATCGAATCATCAGCGGGCACAACGGCGTGATCGGGATCGAGAGCGAACTGGGGAAGGGGACGACCGTGACGATCCAACTGCCCGGAGCACCTTCCGATATGGAGGAAACACAAGAAGCATGAGCCGGATCCTGGTTGTCGATGACGATGAAAGCGTGCGGAAGCTTCTTTCGGTCGTTCTTGGAAAGGAGGGGTATGACGTAACCTGCGCGGACAACGGCCTGACGGGACTCGACGCCTTCCGCAACACCTCGCCGGACATCGTCATCATGGACATCCGCATGCCCGAGATGGACGGCCTGCAGGCCCTGGAGGAGATCTCCCGGATGCGCCGCGGCGCCGCGGTGATCCTGATGACGGCCTATGCCGCAGTCGAAACGGCCGTGAAGGCCATGAAGCTGGGGGCCTTCGACTACGTCATCAAGCCCTTTGACATCGACGAGATCCTGCTCCTGGTGGAGCGGGCGCTCCAGATGCGGCAGATGCGCAACGATATCAACCTGCTGCATCGCGAACTGCTTGCGACTTACCGACTGGATCGCATCCTGACGGACAACCCGAAAATGAAGGATCTCTGCCTGACGGTCACCCGCATCGCCGGCAGCAACGCCAGCGTTCTGATCACCGGAGAAAGCGGGTCAGGAAAGGAACTGATCGCTTCGGCCATTCACTATAACAGCAAGCGCAAGAGCGGACCGTTCGTCAAGATCAACTGCGGGGCCATCCCGGAAGGGCTCCTGGAGAGCGAGTTTTTCGGCCACGAAAAGGGGGCCTTCACCGGAGCCATCGCCCGGCGGCGCGGCCGGTTCGAGCAGGCCGGCGGCGGAACGATCTTCCTTGACGAAATTGCGGACATCAGCCCGAATCTGCAGGTGAAACTGCTTCGCGTCCTTCAGGAGCGTGAATTCGAGCGGATCGGCTCCAACGAGACCATCCGGACGGACGTCCGCGTCATTGTAGCCACCAATCGGGATCTGGAAAGCATGGTGCGGGCCGGCACATTCCGGCAGGACCTGTATTACCGGGTCAACGTCGTGAGCCTTCATGTCCCGCCCCTCCGCGAGCGCCCCGAGGACATCCGCCTGCTGGCGGACCATTTCCTGCAGCGGTTCGCAGCGGAAAACAACAGGGATATCCTGAGCTTCGACGACGACGCCTACCAGGTCCTCATGGGATATGGCTGGCCCGGCAACGTGCGGGAGCTGGCAAATGCCGTGGAAAGCGCCGTGATCATGGGCACCGGCAGCGTGATCCTCTCCGAGGACCTGCCAAGGCATGTTCTTGGCGGGGAGCGTCGGGACGGACATGAGACGGAAGCCCAGGAGACCGCGGAAAGCCAGCGCCCGTTAAAGGAAATGGTCAAGGAATTCGAGCGCCAGGCGATTCTCCAGGCCCTCGAGCGAAACCAGGAAAACCGGGTTCGGACGGCCCGCGAGCTGGGCATCAGCCGGCGGTCGCTTCTGTACAAACTTCAGGAATACGATATTTCGTAGCGCAAACATTTGCGCAGTGCGCAAAAAAGCGCACACCCCGCCCCTGTCTTTCCTCCGGAAAACCATCCGCCTCGGCTTCGGTATTTTCAGTATATACGGCGCCCTACAGAAATTCTTCCCATCCTCTCCGGATGGCATGCCCGTTGCTCTCTTCGAATGGTCGCAGTGGTCCGTCCAGACTCAACGAAAGGAGAGCAAGTGCATGAGTAAAAAAAAGGTCAACAACAATAACAGCGAAACGTTTCTTTCCCGGTTCACCGAAGGCTTTGCGCAATGGGCCTTCCGGTGGGTGCCGGACGCCCTGGTCTTCGCCCTGATCCTGACGGTGATCGTCTTCCTGGCCGGCTGGGGTCTCACGACCCACGGTCCCGGGCAGCTCGTCGGAGACTGGATGAAGGGCTTCTGGATCCTCCTCACCTTCGCCATGCAGATGTGCCTCCTGATGATCACGGGATTCATCGTCGGCGATTCCAAGTACATCAAGGCTGCCCTGCTGAAGATGGTCGACATCCCCAAGACCAAGACCCAGACGATCATGTTCTACTCCATCTTCATGTGCGTGCTCATGTGGTTCCACTGGGGAATCGGCCTGATGGCCGCCATCATCATGGGGCGGGCCATCGCCGTCAAGAAGAGGGGGCTGGGGATTCACTATCCCTTCATCGCCGCCATCTCTTACGTCACGGCGCTGATGTCGAACGGCCCCTCGCAGGCGGCGCAGCTACTGATGGCAACACCGGGCAACTTCATGGAGAAGGTCGCCGGCGTCATTCCGCTCAGCCAGTCGACGTTCAACATCAAGCTGCTCGTGACGAACCTGGTGCTCCTCGTAACCATCCCGATCATCCTTCTGGCCATCGCGCCGAAGAAAGAGCACGCCGTGGAAGTCGACGACGCCACGGCGGCGATCTTCGTTCCACCTCCCGAGCCGCCGGTGGACAAGAAAAGCCTGCCTCCGGCGGAACGCCTGGACCGCTCATTCGTTCTGCCCATCCTGATCGGTGCCGCCGGCGTGTTCGGGTGCGCCAAGCTATTCGGGATGAAGGGAATCGCCGCCCTGGACCTCAACACGCTGAACTTCCTGCTGCTCATGATCGGCTTCATTCTCCACGGAAACTCCAAGAGCTTCATCGAGTCGGTTCAGCGCGGCACCGCCACGGTGTACGGCGTCATTATCCAGTTCCCCCTCTACGCGGGCATCTTCGGCATGATCAGCTTCTCGGGCCTGGCCGAGATCATCACGAGGTTCTTCATCGACATCTCGACGCCCACGACTTTCACCTGGATTGTCTTCATTTACACGGGTATCGTCGACTTCTTCGTCCCCTCCGCGGGATCCAAGTTCGTCATCGAGGCCCCCTACATCCTGCCGGCCGCCAAGAACCTGGGCGTCGCTTACGGCGATGTGCTGAACGCCTACACGGCAGGCAGCCTCTGGGTGAACATGATCCAGCCGTTCTGGGCGCTGCCCATCCTGGGCGCCTTCCGGCTCAAGTTCAAGGACATCCTCCCCTACACCTTCATCGGCTGGCTCTGGATGTTCATCGTCATGTCCCTGTCGTTCTTCATTCTGCCGCAGATCTTCTAAACGGCTGAAGAACAGCAAAACACATCAAAAAAGGGCCGCCCTCCTGACCGGGGGGCGGCCCTTTTGCATGGCGGGGACGGTTGCCGTCACGCCGGGTGACTGTTACGATTCATCAGGGTACCTTGAAGTCGAACTTGTGGCACTGGGCGCAGTAGTTCTCGTTTTTGGCGTGCTGCTTATGGCACAGGGTGCAGTCCAGCTCCGTCCCGTAGTGGGGCGAGGTGTGGGGGTTCGAGGGCTTCACCTGGGCCGTCTTTTCCGCCAGTTTGGCCGTGGGGCCGTGGCAGGAAACACACTTGTCCATGGCCAGGGGCTCTGGTGTTCCCTTTCCGTGGCAGGCCGCGCAGTTGATCCCGGAAAGCTGGTGGCGATGGCTGCCGGGCATCTTGCCTACGAGCGACATTTTCCCTTCCGCGTGACAGGCCTGGCATTCCTTCCATTTCATCTCCGAGACGGCGGGATGGCTCTCGGGGAGGACCTTGTCCTGTCCGTGGCAAGCCGCACAATCCCCCGCCTTTGCCGTTGGTACCTGTTTAGGTGCCGCCGAGACGGCCTGAACGGCCGCGATCAGGAGAAGCAGGCAGAAAGCGGCGAGGATGATCAACCTCCTGTTCCTTCGTTTTTCTTTTAAAGACATCTCCTACCTCCAAAAATTCACTTCACTTTTTGTCAGCCCGTCGTGATCCGAATTCAGGCTTTTTCTTTCGCTGCATTCCGTCCGGCGAGGCGTCCGAAAACGACGCAGTCAGCCATGGCTACGCTGCCGAGACGCACGGCACCGTGCACGCCGCCGGTTACTTCCCCGGCCGCGAAAAGCCCCTTGACGGGCTTCATGTCGAAGCCGATGACCCGGGCGTCCGTGTTGATCACGAGCCCGCCCATGGTGTGGTGGACCCGGGGCCACAGCCGGGCGGCGTAGAAGGGCGGGGTGACGGTGGGTCTGGCGTCGGGGAAGATCATGCAGTCCAGGTCATCGTCCTTCTTCTTTTCGACAAAGGCGTTCCAGCGGGCGACCTGTGCCTGGAAGTCGGCGACGGACATGCCGTATCCCTTCGCCAGCGCCTCCAGGGTGTCGAATTTCCGGATGGCGCCCGCTTCCATTCCCTTTGCCAGGGCGTTGGGAAAAACCTGCTTGGGCACGGCGTAGGAATCGCCGAGGATGAGGACCGGGTGACCGATGAGGATGATCGCGTCGGCCCGCTCCTTCCGGTTTCCCGTCTCCTTGAAGAAACGCTTTCCCGTTTTGGGATCGACCATGAGCCCGTAACCGACGAGGCGCTCACAGAACAGGGGCACATACCCGAATCCCTTTTCGTCCGGGCTGGTCCAGGGGCCAAGCTGGATCCAGTCCATCTGGACGTCCATGGCCCCGGCCCGGCAGGCCGCCAGGAGCGCTTCCCCCGTGGCGCCCGGGTGGTTCGTGGAGTCGAACCGGTCCGTCAGCCGGGGATCGTGCACCTGCCGCAGCGCCACGTCCTGGGAAAATCCTCCCGATGCCAGGACGACCGCCCTCCGTGCCCTGATGAATGCCGGCTGGCCCGATTTCTCATCGGGGAAGCGGTAATTCCTGCGAACCTCCATGCCGACGATCCGTCCGTCCCTGTCGGCCAGAAGCCGCACCAGCCTGGTCCTGGTTTGGAGCTTCATCCCCAGTGCCCGGGCCTTCGTCAGCATTTTGTTGACCAGTTCGGAGCCGGAGGCGTTGACGGTCTGGACAGCACGTTTGACCGAGTGGCCGCCGTGGAAATTGAGGCGCGCGAACTTTGCGCCCACGTACTCTTCGCACCACTCGAGCGCCTCGTTCGAGTGGTCGGCCACCATCCTGGCCAGTTCCGGATGATTCAGGTAGGATCCCGCCTTCATCATGTCCTTGAACATGAGGTCGGGCGAGTCCTTGACCCCCTGCTCCTTCTGCAGCTTGTTTCCCGCGGCGGCGAAATCCCCGCCGTTGATGATCGAATTTCCCCCGTGTACGGGCATTTTTTCGATGACCAGGACCTCGGCCCCGGCGTTCCGCGCTTCGATGGCGGCGGAGAGGCCGGCAAATCCGCTGCCCACGATGACGACGTCGGCGGTTTCATTCCACTTTGCCGGCAGATCGTCGCCCGCGGCGGAGGCCTCTCCCGCGGTGAGCGGAACAGCACCCAGAGCCATGCCCGCCAAGGCGGTAGCCCCTGTTGTTTTCAGAAAATTGCGCCTGGTTAAAGACCGGGACTTTTCCTCTTGATCCGCCATGTGATTTCTCCTTTCCTGTTGGTGGGTCTGAAATGGGAGTAACCGTGGACGACGGGGAAAAGAACATTGTGTTCGCGACTATATAGCGTTTCGGGAATCGTGAAGTCAAACAGGGATTTCCGGGAACGGTCGCGGCCCCTCACACCATCCGCTCGAACTCCCGGAATTTCTCGTCCAGACGCTTGTGGGAAACCGGGTAGGGGGTCTTGAGCTCCTGGGCGAAGAGCGACACCTTGTATTCCTCTATCATCCAGTACAGGTCGTCCAGGGCCGCCTTCTTCTCCGGCGAGGAGTCGACCGGCAGGCTGTCCTGCAGGGCTCTGTAGCGGGCCAGCATCGCTTCGATCTCCCGGGAGCGCGCCAGGGCCTTCTCCAGGTGCAGGAGTCCCCGCTCCGCCCGGATCGCCAGGGCCTTCAGATAGCGCAGGATATGCCGGAGGCGCTCCCCGTCATAACGGATCAGGAAATCCGGAGGCAGGAGGCGATGGAATTCCTCTTCCATGGACTGGAGATAGCTCTTGGCGGGGGCGTTGGAGCGGTGACCCTGTTCGAGCGTCCGCAGGGCCTTCCGGGTTTCATGGGCCGCCTGGAGGATCGGCCGCACCGCCTGGAGGACTTCCTGGCCCCGGGGCAGGATCCGGGACCGCACGATGTTTCCGTGATCCAGGAATTCCTTCGATGAGCGGACGGGAACCGCGAAAAGGTCCCGCCGGACCTTGTCCATGAGCAGCCTTTCCACTTCCCGGAAGCCCCCCAGGGCCTCCGCCCGGAGCTTCATGTCACCTGCCAGGACCAGGGCCTTCTTGAGATGCCGCAACTCCTCGGAGAAACGCTGCGCGTAGAGGGCCTCCACACCCTTGAGGTGCAGATCCCGGGCCTCCGCCCGGTTCTTCAGGAGCCGGAGGGAGACGCCTTCCTTCTCGGGGATCAGGGCGGGAAAGAGGAGGCCGACGTTTTCCACGGCCAGTT
Source organism: Syntrophaceae bacterium (assembly GCA_013177825.1). Classification (NCBI taxonomy): domain Bacteria; kingdom Pseudomonadati; phylum Thermodesulfobacteriota; class Syntrophia; order Syntrophales; family Syntrophaceae; species Syntrophaceae bacterium. The sequence continues at coordinate 32,419 of JABLXX010000008.1, read as the reverse complement.
CCTCCGGCAGCATGGCCACGTCCCAGGATGTCAGGCCTGTCCTCTCCCATTCCCGGCGCATGCGGTCGAACGCGGAGGACTCTGCGTCTGCCGCCGCGTGTGCCTGGAGCGCCCGGATATCCCGGGTCTCCGCAATGGTCTGTCCCTTTTCATCCACCACGAGGTAGCGGAGTTTCAGATGGTCGCTCACGGCTTCGACGGACCAGACGGACGCGGGGACGTGCACGCCGAAGCGCTCGTGGATGAGCCGGCTCAAGGCAGTCAGAAGCGGCGTGTCGGATTCCTCCAGGCTTTCCATGATGATGGAAACGGCCTGCGGCATGGGTTGGAGGCGGCGCCGGTATTCTTTCGGGAGACCCCGGAGCAGGGCCGCCACCTTCTCCCGGAGCAGACCCGGGACGGTCCATTCCATGCGGCCCGGCGAGAGGGCCGGCAGGGCCTGGACGGGTATTTTCAGGGTCACGCCGTCGTCGCGCCCGGAGGGATCGAACCGGTAGTCCAGGGGGAAGCGGAGCCGGCCGATGCGGGCCTGGTCCGGAAAGGCGTCCAGCTCGTCCCGTTCGGGACGGCGGAGGAAGACGTCCGCCTCGGACATGCGGAGGAAGGCGTCGCCGCCCCGTTCCCGGATCATCTTCTTCAGGAGCGGCCAACTGTAAACAGCCGACAGCCGCTCTTCGTAGAACTGCGCCAGGTCGTTTTCATCGGCCAGATACTCCCGCCGGCGGAGCTTGTGCTCCACCGCAGATGCCTCCTCCACCAGTTCCAGGTTGTGGGTCAGGAAGGGCAGGGGATGGCGGACGTTGCCTTCCACCAGGGCCTCCCGGATGAAGATGCGCGACGCCTCGTCCGGATCGACGGGGCCGTAGGAAACGGTACGAGCGGGAACGATCACGAGCCCGAAGAGATGGACCTGCTCGGTCGCCACGACCTCGCCCCGGTCCTTCACCCAGCGGGGGTCGGCGTACGAGAAACGGCAGAGCTCGCCACCCAGTTCCTCCAGCCAGGCGCTTTCGATGGAGGCAACCGTGCGGGCGAATAGGCGGGAGGTCTCCACCATCTCCGCCGCCACGATCCAGGCGCCCCCGCGGCCGAAGAGCCCCGAGCCGGGAAAGAGCATGACCTCCCGGCCCCGGGTGGCGGTGTAGATGTTCTTCTCCTTCCTGACGGCGATGTTCGAGAGGTAGCCGCTCAGGATCGACTTGTGGATGGCGGCGAAACGCTCTTCCGGTGTTCCGGCAGGGGATTGGTCGGTACGAGCGCGATCGGTCCCGCCGCGTTTTTGCCGGGCGCCTCCCTCGGCGAGAATGCCCCGTATCTGGTCGTACACATCCCGCCACTCCCGCATCCTGCGATATGAAAGAAAATGGGCCTTGCAGAACTTCCGCATCCGGTTCTGCGTTTTGAGGCTCTCCAACTGGCGGTGAAAGGCATTCCAGATGTTGAGCATCGTCAGGAAATCCGAGGACGGGTCCCGGAAGGGCGCATGCATGCGGTCCGCTTCGTCTTCCTTCTCCAGCGGCCTCTCCCGGGGATCCGGGATGGACAGGGCGGAGGCAATGACGGCGACCTCGTCGACGCAGTCGAGGCCGGACGCCTCCAGGATCATCCGGGAGATCCGCGGGTCCATGGGCAGGCGGGCCATCCGGCGGCCCAGATCGGTCAGTGTATAGGGCCGGTCGTCCCCCTCCCGCTCATCTTTTTTTCTGGACGCGATGGCGCCGAGCTCCTGGAGAAGCTCGATACCGTCCTTGATGCTTCGGGGCTGGGGCGGGTCCACGAAGGGGAAGGACTGGATCTTTCCCAGGTTGAGGGAGAGCATTCGCAGGATGACTTCCGCCAGGTTGGCCCGGGAGATCTCCGGGGGGGTGAACAGAGGACGCTCCTCGTAGGACCCCTCGTCATACAGCCGGATGCAGACGCCGCCCTCGACGCGGCCGCAGCGCCCCTTCCGCTGGTCGGCGCTGCTCCGGGAGACCTTCTTGACCGGTAGGCTCGTCGTCCGGGTCCGCGGGTTGTACTGGAGGAGCCGGGCCAGCCCCGTGTCCACGACATAGCGGATGCCGGGGATCGTGATGGAGGTCTCGGCGATGTTCGTGGCGACGACGACTTTCCGACGGGAAGCGGACTGGAAGATCCGCTTCTGCTCCCCCCAGGAGAGGCGGGCGAACAGCGGGAGAACGAGTACGTCCCCCCCGGCCCTGGACTCCAGGAGATCGCAGGCCTCGCGGATGTCCTGCTCCCGGGGCATGAAGACGAGGATGTCCCCCCGGGGATCTTCCGCCAGGAGCTCCTCCACGTTCCGGACGGCGGCGTCGATGTAGGTCAGCTCCCCCTCCTCCTCGAGGGCCTTGTCGAGGGGACGCCAGCGGACCACAACGGGAAAGAGGCGGCCCGAGACCTCGATGATCGGGGCGCCCCCGTAAAAGCGTGAGAACTTTTCGGCATCGATGGTGGCGGAGGTGATGATCACCTTGAGGTCCCGGCGGCGGAGCAGGAGGTTCTTCAGGATCCCCAGGACGAAATCGATGTTCAGGCTACGCTCGTGGGCCTCGTCCACGATGATCGTATCGTAGCGGGAAAGGCGCGGATCCGCCTGGGCCTCCATGAGGAGGATTCCGTCGGTCATCATCTTGATCCGGGTGGCTGGGCCCGACCGCTCCTCGAAGCGGATCTTGTAGGCCACGGTTCCGCCGGGCTCCTCCCCCAGCTCCTCCGCGATCCGCTGGGCCACCGTCACCGCTGCCACCCGGCGCGGCTGTGTGCAGCCGATGAGCCCCCGGCGTCCGCGTCCGGCCTCGATGCACATCTTTGGAATCTGCGTGCTCTTCCCGGAGCCCGTCTCCCCGGTGATGATCACGACGGGATTGTCCCGGATGGCCGCGACGATGTCCCGCCGGCGACGGACGATGGGCAGGGCCCGGGGATAGTGAAGGTCCCGGTAGGGCGTGCGGACCGGACGGGGCGGGTTTTTCGGACGGTCAATGGGCTGTTTCGGGGCCTGCGGATCCATGCCGCGTGCTTCCCTCCGTTCGGCCGGATTTCTTAAAGGGGCGGTTGCCTTTGGAAAACGGGTTGCAGTGTGGTATAAGGCAGCTATCAGAATCGCCCCCGCCTGACAAGTGGATTCGGGCATTGCACGGGGAACGGACATGCCGCTTGCTATTTTCTATTTCCAGCTCCACCAGCCGCTCAGGCTCCACCCGGATCGGGATAAATTCCTGTGGGACGAGCAGAATCAGGCGATCTTCGAAAAGGTGGCGGAGAAGTGTTATCTTCCCGCCGTGGAGATGTTCACCGACCTGGTCGCGCGACATCCCCGCTTCAAGATCACCCTCGGCATGTCCGGGACGTTCCTGGAACAGGCCCAGCAGTACCGGCCCGAGGTGATCCAGGCGCTCCAGGCGCTGCAAGATGCGGGGCGAGACGGGGAGCGGGTGGAGTTCCTCAGCGAGACGTATTACCACTCCCTGGCGAGCCTCTTCGACGATCCGCGGAAACAGGAATTCCGGGACCAGGTCTCCCTGCACCGGGACCTGATCCGGAAGCTCTTCGGCGTGTTTCCCACGTCCTTCCGGAACACGGAGCTGATGTACAACAACCGCATCGCCGAAGTCGTAGCGGACATGGGATACGCCTCCATCCTCTGCGAGAAGCGGAACGACATGTTCACCGGGAGCGAGGTTCCAATCTCCCCCAACGCCGTCTTCCGGGCCGCCGGCTCGCCCCTCGTCGTTCTTCCCCGCAATCGGGAGCTGAGTGACGACGTGGCCTTCCGGTTCCCCCACCAGCCCATCCTGCCGGAAGTCTATGCCTCCTACATCGCGAAAATCGACGGGGAGGCGGTCCTCCTGGGGTACGACTTCGAGCACATCGGGGAGCACATCTGGGCCGACAAGGGGATCTTCGAGTTCTGGCGCGGCCTTCCGGAGGCCCTCGAGCGCCATGGAAACGTAGTCCCGTCGACCCCGACGGAAGTCGCCGCACGATTCCGAGAGGCCGACTGCCCGGTCGTCGACATCCACGACCTCTCGACGTCGTCGTGGGCCGATGCTGGACGGGACACGTTCGGGTGGCTCGGCAACCCGACCCAGTACGATCTGTTCCGGGACATCCAGATGATGGAGCCGCGGGCCAGGCGGGCCGGAGGGGAACTGCTCCTGCAATGGCGGCAACTCACGACGTCGGACCACGTCTACTTCATCCACGAGCGGATCGGGGAGGATCATGCGGTTCACGCCTATTTCAACCCCTACGGAGGCTCCATCGCCCGACCTACGCAGATCCTGACCCGGAAGATCGACGATCTCCAGGTTGCCATGGTTCGCTTCGAGGTCCTCCGGAAGCGGGAGACGACGGCGATTCTCATGATTACGCCGGAAACGGGGCGGCTGCCCGAGGAGATGGGGCCGCTGGCAAAGTATGTCTCCGGGAAAAGCGGCGGTCTAGGAGAGGTGGTGTCCGCTCTGTGCGAAGGACTTACGGAACGCGGAATCGACGTGCATCTGGCCACTCTGAATCTGAAAAAACGCTTCCAGCGGGAATCGAGGCTGGACGAACAGGAGTGGCGGGAGATCCGCTACAAGATCGACGCCGGGCGGATCCACCTGGTCAGCTCCTCCATCTTCGAGAACAACGCCGGCGCTTACGCGGGAGACGTTTTGCGGACGGCAGCGGAGTTCCAGCGGGAAGTCGTCAACAGCCTCATCAAGGAGGTCCGGGCCAAGCACAAGGGCAGGCTGATCATCCACAGCCACGACTGGATGGCGGGAGGGGCGATCACGGCCTACGGAGCGGCTACGGGTCTCCCGATCCTCCACACCGTCCACAACGTCTTCACGGCGGACCTGCCCCTGGATCTGCTGGAAGGGGTGAACCTGGCGAATCTCCATCCCCGCCTCTATTTCAGCGAGGCCTTCGGCCGACGTTGCATCGACTGCCAGGCCACGGCGATCAAGAACGCCACGATTGTCAATTTCGTCGGGGAGAGGTTTCTCCGGGAGGTCGTGGGGGACTATTTCCTGGACCGGCCCATCGTTCCCCCGAGCGTTCGCCGGGAAGTGAAAGAGAAATATTACTTCGACGCCGCCCGGGCGATCATCAACGCGCCGGCCTCGAACATGTATCCGGAAAACTGCGATCTCCTCGCCCGGAAATACGGTCCCGAGGACGACATCCTGGAGGCGAAGCGGGAAAACCGGGTGGAGTTCCAGCGACGGACGGGCCTGAACGTAGACCCTGACGCCATCCTGTTTTATTGGCCGTCGCGGCTCGACACCGTTCAGAAGGGGGTGGATCTCCTGGAGGCCGTGGCCGGCCATTTCACGGGAGTGCACAGGGACGCCCAGATCGCCGTCGTCGCCGATCCCGTAGGCACAGACCGAACCCATGCGGACATCCTGGGGCGGATCGCCTGGAGCTCGGAAGGGCGCATCACCTTCCAGCCATACAGCGAAGACCTGTCCATGCTCGGATTCGCCGCCGCCAGCGACGTCTTCGGCGCCTCCCTCTACGAACCCTGCGGCCAGATCGACCAGGTGGGCAATCTCTTCGGATGCACCGCCACGAACCGGGACACGGGGGGATATCACGACAAGATCAGGGAGCTGAGGCTCAAGATCGACGGCTCCCCCCTCGACGTAGGCAACGGATTTCTCTTCCGGGACTACGACACGGGCGGGCTCTGGTATGCCCTGGAAAAGAGCCTGGCCTTTCACCGGAAGCCCCCGGAAGTCCGGGAGGCGCAAATCCGGCGGATCATGCGGGAGGCCCGGGAGCGGTACGACCTGGGCGGGATGATCGCCGAATACATGCGAATTTACGAACGGCTCAACGGAGGCCGGCCCATATTTTAGGAAAGGTACATGCGCATTTACATCGGATTTGACGATACGGACAACCTGGAAGCGGATTTCGGAACGGGCAAGGTGGCCCGCCGATTCGCTTCATACGTACCGGCGGAGGCCGGGATCTGGGGCGTCGTCCGCCAGCAGCTCCTGGTGGATCCACGCATTCCATACACATCGCACAACAGCTCCGCCTGCATGGTCCTGGATCTTCCCGATCCATCATTGTTGGAGGATCTGGTGCGGCAGGCGGCGGGGCACATCGAAGAGGTGTCGTCCCCGGGAAGCGACCCGGGACTCTGCATCGTCCGGGAGGGGGATCCGACCCTGGCGGCGCTGATGGAACTCGGCCGAAGCTGCACCCGGCGGCTGGTGAAACAGAGCGAGGCCCTGGATGCCGCCGGGAAGGCCCACCTCTCCGGGCATGGCGGGACGAACGACGGGATCATCGGCGCCGCCGCCGCCGTCGGCCTCACCGCCTCGGGCTGGAGCGGACGCTTCATCGAATACGCATCGCTGCGGTCCCTGCCGGACCCTGTCTCCGTTTCGGCGCTGGAAGGGAAGGGAATCCGCGTGGTCTCCCTGGATCGGGACGCCCTGTTTCCCCGTCCCGAGGATGTCGTGCACACGAAGGGCTGGCTCCGGCCCCGGCTGTGGGGATCCGGAGCCGTCCTGCCGGTCTTGCCGGCGGGGCCCGGCGAGTGGGTGACGATGGGAGAGAAGAGAAACAAATCGTAAGAAAGAGGAGGTGCAACCATGGCAGGGAAGATTTTTTACCGGGAGCGCAGGAAGGTCGGCGAAAAGGAGAAGAAACCCCGTTTCAAACTCGTTGCCATCGCCGGCGTGGACATGAAATTCTACAGCGAGCATCTCCGGAAGAAAGAGCTGGAGGACATCGCGAAAGCCGTGGGGGCGGAGCTTGTCCTTCTGGAATCGGGCAAGGACAAGGACGACGAGATCGAGCTGAAGGACTGAAGGAGAGACGAAATCCATGGCCCTTTTCCGAGAACGGGACGGACGCCGTCTCCATGTGAAGAGTCGATTGATGGGGGAGAGCCTAGTGGGGAAGACCTTTCTGGAAAGCCTGAAGGTCGCGCCGCAGCAGAGGCTCTTCCCCGACGTGAATGTGATCAAGATCGGCGGACAGTCCATCTGCGACCGCGGGATCAAGGCATTGCCGAGTCTGGTCCGGGAGATCGTCGCCTGCAAGAAGAAGCACAAGATGCTGATCACCACGGGTGGAGGCACCCGGAGCCGGCACATTTACACGATCGGCCTGGAGCTGGGCATGCCCACGGGGATCATCGCGAAGTTCGGGAGTTCCATCTCCGAGCAGAACGCGCTCCTGGTCGCCACCCTCCTGTCGCCCTGGGGCGGCATCAAGATCGGCCACGACGAGGTCATCAAGCTGTCGACTTATTTTGCCCAGGACTGCATCCCCGTCATGCACGGCATGCCGCCCTACGACTATTTCGCCCTGCCGTCGGCAAAGCAGCGGATCCCGATTCACCGGACGGACGTGGGCACCCTTGTCCTGGCCGACCTGATCGGCGCCCGAAGCTGCATCTTCGTCAAGGACGAGCGGGGTCTCTACACGGACGATCCGAAGAAGAACGAAAAGGCGGAGTTCATCCCGAAAATCAGCGTCGAGGAGCTCCTGGAGAGGAACTTGGAAGACCTGATCATCGAGCGTCCCTGCCTGGAGATCCTTCGGAACAGCGAGGTCGTGGACAGGATCCAGGTAATCAACGGCCTGGAGAAAGGAAATCTGACGAAGGCACTGGCCGGAAAACCGGTCGGCACGGTCATATCCAAATCATGAAAAAGCAACCTCTTGAGTGCAACAAGGACATCGGGGAAAAAACAAGACAACAGTTGATCGAAGAGATCGCCCTCCTGCAGCGCAAGGTCGCCAGGCTGGAAAAGGCGGAAGTGGAGCGCGGCAAGGCGGAGGCGGCGCGGCGGGAGAGCGAGGAAAAATACCGTACCCTGATCGAATCGACGGGAGACCTGATCTTCATCGTTGACGAGAAGGGGATCTACACTTATGTCAACCCCCAGTTCGAACGCGTGACGGGATATTCCGTTCAGGACCTGATCGGGCAGCCCTTTACGTTCCTCGTCTCTCCCGAGCACATCAAGACGACGATTCAGCGCTTCAGGAAAGGGATTCGGGGCGATTACACCCTTCCCTACGACGCGGATCTCGTTCACCGGAACGGAGAACGCATTCCCGTCGAATTCCTGGTCACGACCCAGTACGACTTGGCGGGAAAGGCCGTGGGGCGGTTCGGCATCGGCCGGGACATCACAGAGCGCAAGCGGGCCGAGGAGATCCTGAGGCAGAAAAGCCGACAGCTCCGGATACTTTCCGCAAAGCTCTCGGAGGCGGAGGAGTCCGAAAGGAAGAGGATCGCTCGGGAGTTGCACGACCAGGTGGGACAGAATCTGACGGTGGTCGGAATCAACCTGAGCATCGTGAAATCGAAACTTCCCGAGGAAGAAATGAAGATGCTCCGTGCCCGGCTGGAGGATTCGATGGTCCTGGTCGAAGAGATCACCGAATTCACCCGCACCCTGATGAGCGACCTCCGGCCCCCGGACATGGATATCCTGGGACTGGTGGCGGCCATCGGCTGGTATGCCGAGCGCTTCTCCATGCGGACCGGCGTGGAGGTCGTCGTGGAAGGGGAGGAGATCCGTCCCCGGCTGAACCCGGATGTGGAGAATAACCTGTTCCGGATTGTCCAGGAAGTTCTCACCAACATCGGGAAGCACGCCCAGGCAACCTGCGCCAGGATCCGGGTCAAGATCCACGGTTCCATACTCCGGATCGTCCTCACCGACGACGGTGTCGGATTCGATCCGTCCCGGGCGAGGAGAATGGAAGAACAGGGCGGTTGGGGGATCATGAACATGGCTGAGCGCGCCGAGGTGATCGGGGGCCGTTTCATCCTCGAATCGGAGATCGAGAAGGGAACAAGGGTGACAGTCGAGGTGCCCCTTTGAAGATCAGCGTTTTCCTGGCCGACGACCACACGATCGTCCGTGACGGCCTCAAGTACCTGCTGGAGGCCGACGGCGACATCAAGGTCGTGGGCGAAGCTGGTAACGGCCGGGACGCAGTCCGGGCCATCCGCAACCTCCGGCCCGATGTCGTGATCATGGACATCGTCATGGCAGACCTGAACGGGATCGAGGCCACGGAGCAGATCTGCCGCGAGTTCCCGGACATGCGCATCATCATCCTATCCATGCAGTCCTCGACGGAGTCCATCCTACGGGCACTCCGGGCGGGGGCACGGGGCTACCTGTTCAAGGAATCCGCCGGCAGGGAGCTGATCCAGGCCATCCATGCCGTCCTTGCCGGACACCGCTACCTGAGTGCGAAGGTGTCCGACCAGGTCGTCGGCGCATACGTGAAAGAGGACAGGTTCAAAGATCCGCTGTCCGTCCTGAGCAGTCGCGAACGGGAAGTCCTGCAGCTGGTCGTGGAGGGTCGGACCAGCGCGGAGATCGCCGGGATGCTTTTCCTGTCTGTCAAGACCGTGGAGACGTACCGGAGCCGCCTTATGCAGAAACTGAACATCCGGGACATCCCCGGCCTCATCAAGTTTGCCATCCAGCAGGGACTCACCTCCCTGGAATAACCCCTTAAGCGTTTTTCCTGTTTCCCCCTCACGGATCGTCAAGGTTACCCGACAGACAGAATCCCTTTCACGGGCTATGTGATCGCAGATTCCAATCCTGCGATACGAAGCCGTACGGAAGCCGTGAAGACACGGCAGGTGCGGGAGCGGCCAGCCACTGGAGGGGGGAGCCATGTCAAAAGAATATGCGTACCTGGATGACTATGTCTTGGGCGAGAAAATGGTATCGCCCGCCAGGACCGTCACGGAGGCGGACATCATCACCTTTGCCGGTCTGACCGGAGACTGGCACCCGCTGCACACGGACGTGGAATATGCCGCCGGCACGCCCTTCGAGGGCCGGATCGCCCACGGCATGCTGACGCTGTCGATCGGGATGGCCCTTCCGTTCCGGCTGGGTCCATATTCGAGCTACTTGCCGAAGTCATTCATCGCCTTTTACGGAATGGAGGAAGTGCGCTTCACGGCGCCGGTGCGGATCGGCGACACCATCCACTGCGAGGTGGAGGTCGTCGACATCATACACAAGGGAAATGAAAAAGGGATCCTCACCATCCAGAACCGGATCAGGAACCAGCGGGGCGAAGCGGTTGTCTCCTTTGTGATGAAGCTGTTCTGCGGCAAGAGGCCTCAGTGACCGGAAGGATCGACTGGAAGAAACGCCCGCCGCGCGGCGGGCGATGACGGAAAGGAGAGGAACGATGGGGGACCAACCGGAAAAGAAGATTTCCCGGGCACAGAAAAAGGAAGCGGAATTCGAGGAGAACCGGCTGCACTGGCTGGAGGAGGAGAAGCGGATTCATGCTTTATGGGAGAAGGCCTACAACCCCGGCGGCGACGCCCAGAACCAGCGCCTGGCCAAGCAGGGGAAGAAGCCTCCGCGCCAGCTGATCCGGCAGCTCATCGACCCCGGGACGGAGTTTTTCGAGCTCTCCCGGGGCGCCGGCTTCGGGATCGGCTACGAGGGCGTCGAGGACGTCCCCTCCGCCGGGCTGGTGACGGGGATCGGCAAGATCCACGGCAACTGGGTCATGATCCTGGCCAACGACAGCCGGGTCACCGCCGGGGCCTACTATCCCATCAGCTGCAAGAAGCACCTCCGGGCCCAGGAGATCGCCGAGCGGTGCGGGCTCAACTTCGTCTACATCGCCGACTCGGCGGGGGCCTACCTTCCCCTGCAGGACCGGATCTTCCCGGGACGGAACCAGTTCGGCCACTTCTTCTACAACATGTGCCGCATGTCGGCGAAGGGCTTGAAGCAGTACACACTGAGCACCGGCGGCAACACCGCCGGCGGTGCCTATATCGTCTATCTTGCCTGCGAATCCATCATGATCGACGGCCTGTCCTACTCCTTCCTGGGCGGGCCGCCCATGGTGAAGTCGGCCATCGGCGAGACCGTTTCCATGGAGGACCTGGGGGGCGCGAAGGTCCATACGCACATCTCCGGCGGGGCAGATCACTTCGTGAAGTCCCAGGACGAGGGCATCGAGAAGCTTCGGGAACTGCTGGCTTTCGATCCCAAGCAGACCCTGTACGCGGACCGGCGCAAGCCCGCCGACCCGAAAGTATCCGCCGACCACCTCTACCGGGTCCTGCCGAAGGAGACCTCCAAGGGGATCAACGTCCGGGAGGTCATCGCCGCCATCGCCGACGACAGCTGGTTCAGCGAGTACAAGCGGCAGTACAACATCGGACGCGGGGACAACATCGTCTGCGGAAAGATCTTCCTGAAGGGCCTGCCGGTCGGCGTCATCGCCAGCAACAACAACGGCGTCATCTTCGTCGACTCCGCCCGGAAGGCCATCGAGTGGGTTATCCGTTGCTGCACCATGAAGATCCCCCTCCTCTACATCCAGAACTCCCCCGGCTACATGGTGGGCACGGCGGAGGAGTACGCGGGCATCGGCAAGTACGGCTCCGGGATGGTCCGGGCCTGCGCCTGTGCGGAAGTGCCGAGGATCCAGTGGATCATCGGACCGGACCACGGGGCGGCGAACTTCGGCATGTCCGGCCGCACCTTCGATCCGCTCTTCATCTTCGCCACCATGCGGTCGCGGACCTCGGTCATGTCGGGGGACACGGCGGGCTTCATCCTGACGAGCCTGGAGCGGGTCAACCGGAAGAAGCGGGGCGAGGAGATGGATGAAGAGGCGGCGGCGAAATTCCGGCAGATGATGATCGACAAGTACAATCGGGAGGCACACCCGTTCTACATGGAATCACGCCTGTTCAACGACGGGACGCTGCCCCTCGGACAGTGCCGGGACGCCCTGGCGCTGGGATTCGAGGTGGCGCTCCTGCAACCGATCAGGGAGTCGAACTTTGGCAACTTCAAGTTCTAATGAGACGACCTCGCAAAAAGCCCGGATGCTACGTTGCGCTGCGTCCTTCGTCGTTGCGACGTACTAAGAGTACGACTCACTCCTTAGGACTTGCGCGCCTTGCCTGCGGGCTTTTTGCGAGGTCGCTGGGATTTGCTTTTCGTCAAGACCCCCCGGCCTCACCCCCGCGAACACAGCATGAGGGAGGGAAACAGCATGACCGAATATGATTACTGGAAGATATTCCCCCGGATGCCCCGGAAGGTCATGATCGGAGACATCACGATCCGTGATGGTTTCCAGCATGAGGAGAAGTTCATCTCCACGGCCGCCAAGATCTTCTATGGAGAGGAGATCATCATGGCCGGCTGCACGGAGCTGGAGGTCACGAACCTGGGCAACCCCTCGGCCATCCCCCAGTTCCGGGACGCCGAGGAGGTTCTTGCCCACTTCCGGAGTGATGGATTCAGGAAACGCTGCAAACGGAAAGGGATCAATTACGGGGAACTCGTCTTCAGCGCCGTTACGATCCGCGAGAACGCCGTGGATCGTGCCGTGGAATTGAAAAAGCGGGGGATCGGCCCGGACCGGGTCCTGATGATGGTCTCCACGGACCCGGAGCACCACTTCGCCAATTCCGGCACGACCCTGTCCCAGTACTGGAGGGAAGCCGAGCGTTGCATCCGGAAATGCCGGGACGTGGGCATCAAGATGTGCGGTGTCGTCAGCACCATCTGGGGGAGCCCCATCAGCGGCGCCACGAGGCTGGAGGACGCCGTGGAGTTCACGAAGCGCTGGTTCTCCATCGGTGCCCACGACATCGAGCACGCGGATCACGACGGTTCCGCCTCGGCAGCGGAGGTCTACCGCTACTTCTCGATGGTCATGGACGCCATGCCCGACCCGGAGGCCCATTTGTGCCACCTTCACGAGACGAAACGGGTCGCCTCCTCTTCGATCCTCGCGGCCCTCCATGCGGGAATCGCCCGGTTCGAGGGGACACTGGGCGGAATTGGCGGTCAGCCCGCCAACTTCCTGGACGACTGCCCCGTCCGGGGCACCGGGGAGTACTACTACAAGGACCACCGGTACGTCGGCCTCGTCACGCTGGAGGACCTCCTTGTCCAGATCGACGAACTGGGGATCGAACACGGCTACGACGTGGACCGCGTCCTGTGGCTGGGAAACAAGATGGAGAAGACCATTGGGCGGCGGCTTCGCTCCGAGGCCATCTACAACGGCCGGACGGAGAAGGGCGGCAACCCGCAGTTCCGTCGCCCGGGCCTTCGGAAACTGATCGAACGGGAAGGGGAAGAGCCGGGACAACTCGTTCCGGCCGAGTGGCCTGAGCTGGCCGTCCTGCCTTCCCAATGGGGACCCAAGGTCTGGGTGGGATAGATAGAGAATACCCAAAAGGGGTTACACATCACACGGTAACCCCTTTTTTCTCGCCCGGTTCCGTGGTGATCACTTTTGGACTCCTGCCTGTCAGATGTTCCTCATCCGGATTCAGGTCGCTGATGTTCGTTCGGTTTTCGCTCGCAGACATTTGTAACGGGTCAGGTGCGCGATAATCCGGTTTCCGTTGGCGACAGCAGCCGACGCCGTCGTGCAATAAATTGCAAACGTCGGTGCGGATTCTTACATTCGTCACGCCTTTGATTTTGTTCTGCTTTCGCATTTCCTTCGATTCGGGATCCGAAAAAAGGCATGCAACTTCTTGCAAACCTCCACCTCTGATTTCCGCTTATCGCAGTATTTTCAGTGCAGTATGTGTAGTTCGGGATCTGGCACGCAAGATGCTCTCCACGGGTCAGAGCGGCTTTGTAAATAAGCCCAATCTTGAACGGCAATGCAGAAGGAGGAGTACGATGGATCTGAATCTGAGTCAGGAACAGAAACTGCTGCACGACACCATTTACAAGTTTGCAAAAGAGGAGTGGGAACCGCGGACCGTTGAGATCGACGACTCGAACCGGTTTCCCATGTGGCTCTGGGAGCGCTTCAAAAAAGAAGGCTGGTGCGGGATGATGATCCCGAAGGAATACGGCGGCGCCGGTCTCGGCCTGCTGAACACCTGTATTGCACTGGAGGCGGCGACGCACGCGGGCGGCGATATCGGATCGACGCTGGCCTGGGCGACGCACCTTTCCATCGGCAGCGTTCCGCTTCTGATCTGCGGAAACGACGAACAGAAGAAAGCCTACCTGCCCAAAATGGCCTCCGGCGAGTGGATGAGCTGCTTCATGCTGACGGAGCCGAACGTCGGATCGGATGCGGCAGGCATCGAAACCACCGCCGTGCGCGAGGGCGATTTCTATGTCCTCAACGGCACCAAGACATTCATCACCAACGCCTATCGGGCGGATGTCGGCATGATCATGGCGACCACGGACAAGAGCAAGGGCGCCAAAGGGATCACCGCCTTCATCGTCGACATGCATGCGCCGGGGATCACCGTCAGCGAACCCTTCGAAAAGATCGGCCCGCGCGGCAGCGAGCAGAGCGAAGTCCACTTCGACAACGTGAAGATCCCGGTGAAGAACCGCCTGTTGGAAGAAGGGGACGGGTTCATCAAGGTCGGCGTGCAGAATCTCGAATTCGAGCGGACGTGCCTGACATCGATCTGGACGGGAAACCTGGGGTACAACATCGATCTCGCCGTTGCCTATGCCAAACAGAGGGTACAGTTCGGTCATCCGATCGTTCAATACGCCCAGATCAGGGAAAAAATCGCCCACATGAAAATGGATTACGACATCTGCAAATTGATGATGTACGCCGCCGCGTCCAGGAAGGATGCAGGAAAGCCGGCGCCTATGGAGGCCACGGAGTTCAAGGTGTTCGTGGGGCAGTCCAGCTGCCGCAGCGCGCTGGAGGCGATCCAGATCTTCGGCGGTATGGGCTTGATGAAGGAGATGAAGATCGAACGGTCCCTGCGGGATGCCAAACTGGGGCAGATCGGTGCCGGCTCGGAGCAGATGCTCCTGGAACTGATCGCGAGGCTCGTGACGGGCACGCGTTCGTTGACGATTTAACGGATTACCGCTGACAAGGAGCATGACAAATGAATCGCTGGCAGGATCTGTACAAGGAAAAACGAAAGACCATTCCAGAGGTTATGGCGACCATCCCCAACGGGGCAAAAATCATGTCGGGCATCGGAAACGGCCAGCCCCAGGGGCTTCTGAGCGGGCTGGCCCAGCTGGTCAAACAGGGGAACCATAAGGACCTGTGCTACTTCAACACGCTGGCGGTCATGGGCAACATCATGGCCGATCCCGCCGTATCGGGCCTGTGCCACTATCGCGATGCCTACGCCACGGTCAACGTCCGCAAGTTGATTCCATCGGGACTCGTCGAATACAAGCCGACGATGCTGTCGGACGGTCCCGTCGAGCTCGCGGCGGAATACGATACGGTCTTTCAGACGGTCTCGCCGATGGACGAATTCGGCTTCTTCAGCATGGGGATCGAACCGGACTACACGTTCCCGGTCATCAAAAGCGGCAAGCCGCTTCGCGTGATCTTTGAAGTGAACAAACACTTTCCCCCCACCTTCGGGTACAACCGGGTGCACATCACGGAAGTGGACTCTATCGTGGAGCACGACTGGCAGATCATCGCCGTCCCCCCGGCCCCCCCTAGCGAGTCGGACATGAAGATCGCCGAACAGATCGTGACGATGATACCCGACGGGGCCTGCCTGCAGCTCGGGATCGGCGGGACACCCAACGCCATCGGCACACTCCTGGAGGGAAAGAAGGACCTGGGTATTCACTCGGAGATGATCTGCGACGCCTTCCTCCATCTATACAAGGCCGGGGCGTTGAACAACAGCAGGAAGAACTTCATGCCCCATCGGGGCGTCGGCACCTTCGTGTTCGGAAGCAAGGAGCTTTACGAATGGGTAACGATGAATCCCGGGATCGAGATGTGGGGGGCGGATTTTGTCAACGACCCGCGTACGGCCTGCAAGAACGACAATCTGATCGCCATCAACGGAATTGTGGAAGCCGATCTGACCGGGCAATGCGTTTCGGAAGAAATGAACGGCAGGACCTATTCCGGATTGGGCGGCCAGCAGGACTTCACCCTGGCCGCATACTGGTCCAACGGCGGGAAGGCGTTTCTGACCCTGGCCGCATCGCGCGTCGACAAGGAAGGGAAGAAGCATTCCAACATCCTGCCCAAAGCGATGGGAACGGTGGGCATGAGCCGCTGGAATACCCAATATGTCGTTACGGAATTCGGAATCGCCAACATGAAAGGCAAAACCATTCCGGAGCGGGTCGAGGCCATGATCCGGATCGCCGATCCCGATTTCCGGGACGAACTGCGATTGGAAGCCAGGAAATACGGCTGGATTCGCTGAAGGATTGCCCCTCGCAAACAAGGGCGTTCCGGCGCCCGTGACGAGAGAAGGAGTCAAGGGACTATGGATTTCGGTTTCAGCAAAGAAGAACAACTCATCCAGAAAGCGGCCAGGGAATTCGCGGACAAGAGAATCGTCCCGGTCGCCCAGGACATCCGGCGAAACAACGCGATGCCCGGGGAGATCCTGTCCGGCCTGGCCGAGCTGGGCATGTTCGGTATTCCATTTCCGGAAACGTACGGCGGGGGTGAAGCCGGCTACCTGAGCTACATCCTTGCCCTGGAGCAGCTTTCCAAGGCTTCGGCCGGCGTGGGGATGGTCATCTCGGTCAATACGGTGGGGCAGGCCGTGATCAATGTATTCGGCACCGAAGAACAGAAGCAGGCGCATCTTCCCCCGAGCATCGACGGGAAGAAGATCATGTCGTTTGCCTTTACAGAACCCGGCACGGGCTCCGATCCCAAACAGCTCACGACCACCGTGACGAAGGACGGAAACAGCTACATCCTCAACGGCACCAAGCGATTCATCAGCAACGCGGGCCATGAGGGGCCCATGGTCGTTGTCGCCAAAGAAAACGATACGGGCAAGGCGACGGCGTTTGTGATCGAAAAATTCTGCGAAGGGTATTCGCTTTCCGAGCCCTGGAAGAAGATCGGCGCTCACGGCGGTGGCCTCTACGACGTCTATTTCAAGGACGTGAAGATCCCCGCGGAAAACATGGTGGGACGGAACGGCGACGGCCTGATGACGCTCAAGACGGCCATGGTTTACGGAAAGATCGGCCTGGCCGGCCTGTTTCTGGGACGGGCGCTGGCTGCGCTGGAAGACGGCATCCGGTACGCCACGGAAAAGACGCACCGCGGTGAGCCTATCGGGCGGAAATTCGAGCATATCAAGATCTCGGTGTCCGACATGATGATGAAATACGACGCCGCCAAATGGCATGCCTATCACCTCGGCTGGGCGGCGGACCATTACCGCGATCCGATGCAGCTCATGAAGGAAGCGGCCCTGTCCAAGGTGTTTGTTGCCGAAACGGCCATCGACATTGCCCGGATCTCCATGGGCATCCACGGGTCCTACGGCCTGATGGACGATTACCCGATTTCCCATACCTGGGGAGATGTCGTCATCGGCCCGCAGGTGGAAGGCACGGCGCCGCTCCTGAAAATTATGGGCGCCGGAATTATTTTGAACGGTTAAGCCGTATCCCCCGCCACCGGGTTCATCAGGACGATCCCGCCGCGGGGGAAGCGCGGGCCATGCCGGCGGAGAATCCTTCCGCCGGCGCTTTTTCATGGGAACGAAGGTCCATGGAACGGGAAGAGAATATACGATTTGATGCCATTGTCGTCGGTGCGGGCCTGGCGGGACTCTCCGCCGCCTACACCCTCGCTGCGGAGGGTCTGGATGTGCTGGTTCTCGAGCGGGGCGATTATCCGGGAGCCAAAAATGTCACGGGGGGCCGGATCTACGTGAGCCCCATCCGGGATCTGTTCCCGGATTTGTGGAAGCAAGCTCCCCTCGAGCGCTTCATCGCCCACGAAGAGATCTGCCTGATGGGCCGCGACAGCTCCCTGACCATGAGGTACGACGGGCGGGAGCTGTCGCAGGAGTCGCGCCGGAGTTACAGCGTCCTGCGCAGCCGGTTCGACAAGTGGTTCGCCAGGCAGGCCGAGCGCAAGGGCGCCACGATCGTCTGCAAGACCCGGGTGGACGACGTCATCCGCGAGAACGGACGGGTCGTCGGCGTCGTGGCGGCGGGGGACAGGCTCACGGCCGACGTCGTGATCGCCTGCGACGGCGTCCTCTCCTTTACCGCCGAAAAGGCCGGGCTGAACAAAACGCCCGAAGCCGGCCACTTCGGCGTCGGAGTGAAGGAAGTGATCGAAATGGACCCCGCCGTGATCGAGGAGCGGTTCAACCTGACCGGGGACGAAGGCGCCGCCCGTCTCTTTCTCGGCGACGTCACGGCGGGAAAATTCGGGGGCGGTTTCCTCTACACGAACAGGAGCAGCGTCAGCCTGGGAGTGGTCCTGGGAATCGGCGCTCTCACGAGGGACGGGGCGGCGGTTTCGGTGCCGGGTCTCCTGGAGGGCTTCCGGCAGCGGCCCGAGATATCCCGGCTGATCTCGGGAGGAGAAGCCGTCGAGTACTCTGCGCACATGATCCCGGAAGGGGGACTGAAAGCCATGGGCAGGCTTTACGGAGACGGCATTCTGGTTGCGGGGGACGCCGCGGGCTTTGCCGTCAACATCGGCATCACCGTCAGGGGGATGGAATACGCCATGGCTTCGGGCTATTACGCCGCCCGGGCTGTGATCGAGGCCAGGAAGAAGAATGACTTCGGTGCATCCACCCTGTCCGTTTACGAAAAGCTGCTGAACGAATGTTTCGTCCTCACGGACTTCAAAAGCTTCAGGGATTCCCTCAACGTTCTCGAATATCCGCCGCTGTACGGGCGGTACCCCCAATGGATTCTCGGGCTCATGAAAGACCTGTACGAGATACCCGCGGGGCCGAAGGCCCGCATATTCCCCACCGTGAGAAAACATCTCGGAGTGCGTGAATTGTGGGCAATGGCTTCGCTGTGCCGGAGGATGATGAAGCTATGAACGACCTGAAGGCCAAACTGGCATTGGACGTTTTCAAGGAAGACAAGGACTTCCCCATTGTCATCCGGGCGGGACGTGAGCGGGACCCCCGCCTGAGGAGAATGGTCCTGATCTGCCCCGCCGGCCTGTACCGCGAAGATGCGTCGGGGGCGGTCTCAGCGAGCCAGGACGGGTGCCTGGAATGCGGGACATGCCTGAGGGTGTGCGGAGAGGATATCCTGGACTGGCAATATCCGAACGGCGGTGCGGGCGTTCAGTTCCGGTTCGGCTGAAAGCCGGTTCGAACGGACCGTCGCTGCACCATACAAGGAGGTTATATCGTGAATATTGTTGTTGCCATGAAGCAGATTCCCGATCTGCAGCAGATCAGGATCCGGAACCGCCGCCCGGTTATGGAAGACGTTCCCCTGACGCTCGGGAAAATCGACAGGAACGCCCTCGAAGAGGGATTGAGGATCAGGGAATCCATGGGGGATGACAGCCGGGTCATCGTCGTGTCGGCGGGAACCCCGGACGTAGAGGATACCGTCAAGGAAGCGCTGGCAGCCGGGGCCGACGAGGCCTTCATCGTCGTGGACGATGGCGCCGGCGTACGGGAGAGCTCCGTCAGTGCCGCTCTCCTGGCCGAAGCGGTCAGGAGAATCGGTGCGGTGGACATGCTTCTCTTCGGCGAAGGCAGCGGCGACAACTATTCGGGACAGGTGGGGCCGAGGGTGGCCGAGATTCTCGATTTACCACAGGTCGGCTACGCAGGCCGCGTGGAGATGGACGGCCGGACGGCCCGAATCACCCGGGTGCTGGAGGAATGCGAAGAGACCGTCGAGGTGGAGCTGCCCGTCGTTGTCGGCATTCTGGCGGACATCAACGAACCGCGGATTCCGTCCGTCACCCAGATCCTGAAGGCCGGGAAAAAACGAAGGGAAATCATGGATGCGGCCGATCTGGCCGTCGAAACGGGCAAGCAGCGCATCGAAACGGTCAGCAACCTGGCGCCGGAAACCTCTCGCAGGCGTGAGCCGGTGAAAACCTGTGAGGCATTGCGCACAGCGCTCGAAAAGGAAGGATTCCTGGGGAGGTAGAACATGGCGGGGATACTCATTTACAGCGATCAGGACCGGTTTGGCTTCGAGCTGCTGACGGCGGCTCGATCCATTGCCGAAAAGACGGGAGCCGCCGTGAAGGCGGTCAGCATCAACAATCCGGGGCAGGCGGAAGCGCTCGCCGGCCGGGGAGCCGACACCTGCCGGGTAGAAGGCGGCGACATCCGGCTTGAAGACACGGCCGCAGTGGCCCGGGTCCTGAAAAAAACCGTTGAGGCCCTGGACGTCGACGTCGTCCTCCTGTCTTCCAACCGGCGGGGCAAGGAACTGGCGGGGCGTCTGGCCCAGATGCTCGACGCGGGATGCCTGACCGATGTCAGCGCCCTGGAAGTCCGGTCGGGAAGGATCGAGTGCACGCGGAATGCCCTGGGCGGTGCCACCGTTGCCGTCCAGGCCGTGACAACCCCCAGGAAGGTGATCGCCCTCGCAGCCAAGGCGTTTGCCGCCGCCCCGGAAGGCGCCGGCCGGATCAGCGATCTGGCACTGGACGTCAAAGGCTCCGGCATCAGGCTTCTGGAATCCCGCACGAGGGCAGGGGATGCCGTCCAGATTGAAGTGGCACCCGTTCTCGTGGTCGTGGGATGCGGTCTGGAGAACCGGGAGGATCTGGCGATCGTGAACAGAATCGCCGCCGCCCTGAAGGGCGAGGTCGCCTGTTCGAAGCCGGTGGCCACGGACAGGAAGTGGCTCTCGGAAGACCGGGTCGTCGGGCTTTCGGGGAAAATCTGCAAGCCGGAACTGGCACTGCTGCTGGGTGTTTCCGGACAGGTTCAGTTCATGGTCGGCATCCGCGATGCCGGAACGATCGTTGCGGTCAACCGCGACGAGAATGCCAACGTCATGCAATGCGCAGACTATGTCATGACGGTGGATCTGAACGATATCCTTCAGGAACTCGACGACATGCTGGGGGGAGCGGCACATTGATCCAACCGCCTGACCGGGTATGGAACAGAACGGGAAACTTCGTATTGGGGTCCATTCGCAGATATGTTATGACGGGATGCAGCGCTCAAACAGGAAGCGAACCGTGGATATCCAGAAGATAGAACTGCCCAGGCCAAAGGATTTTCAGGAAAGCATCCTCGAAAATATCGGCATCGGCATCCTCCTGACCGACCTGAACGGGAACGTCCTGGCCTTCAACAAAGCCGCCGAAGAGATGTGGGAATTCCGGAAAGCGGCGCTGATGGGCAAGTCTTTTCTTCTTTGTCTTGCGGAGCATGAAAGAGCCCGGATGAACAGAACCTTCGAGTATGTCATCCGGACGGAACAGGGTATAAAAGCCACCCGGGTCGTGTTTCAGAACCACGCGGGAACGATTCTCGACATCAACTGCTTTGCCACGTTATGCCGGGATGCCTCGGGCGAGAAACTCGGCGTGATCATGTGGACGCAGGACATCAGCGAAGAAAAGAAACTGGAAGCCGAGGTTCAGCGGGCGGACAGGCTTGCCGCCCTTGGGCAGTTGTCCCTCGGCATCTCCCACGAAATCAGGACGCCCCTGGGAACCATCAAGGCATTGGCCACGCTGGTGAAGGAGAAAACCAAAAGCGACGAGAAAAGCCTGACTTACCTGAACATGATCGTCAGCCAGGTGGACCGGCTGGATAAACTAAGCCGCGAGCTTCTGGCCTATGCGGGGAAATCGAATCTCGGCGTCGCGTCCCTGAATATCGCGGAGTTGCTCAAAAAAGTCGTTTATCTCGGGCAATTGAACAATCCACTGAAGAAAACCGTGATTGAAGAGGAGATCGCCGCGGACCTGCCGGTCATATACGGGGACCAGGAAATGCTCATGCAGGCATTTCTCAATCTGATGATCAACGCAATGGAGGCCACGGGGGACAAAGACCGTATCCGGATCAAAGCCTTTCCGGATGACGATTGGATCGTGGTAAAAATAACGGATTCGGGGAAGGGCATTCCCGGCGATTGCCTGGACAGGATATTCGATCCCTTTTATACGACCAAGGACAGCGGAACGGGGCTCGGCCTCTCCATTACACATACGACAATCAGCAAGCACGACGGGCACATTGAGGTCGCTTCCGACAAAGACAACGGCACGGTTTTTACGGTTCGATTGCCCGTGAAAAGAGGTTATTGAGAAAGAATGAACACATCCCCCATTCTGGTGGTGGAAGACGACGTCAGCATGCTTTTCGTTCTCGACGAATGCCTGAAGGGGAGAAACTACACGACACTCCTGGCCCGTGACGGACAGGAGGCCCTCGATCTCTTTGCCGCCCATTCCCCGAACATCGTTCTGCTGGATTTGAAGATACCGAAAATCAGCGGTCTGGATGTCCTGCAGAAAGTCAAAGAAATCAGTACGGAAACGATCGTCATCATCCTGACGGGAAACGCCACCATCAATATAGCCGTCGAGGCGATGAAAAAAGGCGCCTACGACTTCATTACGAAACCGTTCGAAGTGGATAACCTTCTGTCCGTCATCGAGAAGGCCTCCAGGAAGTGGAAGGTCGTCTATGAAAACCTGCAGGCCCAGAACGATGCCCGTTTGAATTCCCCCGGCATTTACTTCTCGGATATTTCGTGCGGAGCGAAAAAGCTCGATCAGTTTATCGACCAGATCGCCCAGTCCGATTCCCCGATTCTGATCGAAGGGGAAAGCGGGACGGGGAAAAGCCTGATTGCGAAAGAAATTCACGACCGGAGCCGCCGCAAGGACGGCCCTTTCGTCAGGGTGGACTGCGCCACGCTACCGAGCAATCTCGTGGAGAGTGAGCTGTTCGGTTACGAAAAAGGGGCATTCACAGGTGCTTCCAGCCAGAAGCAGGGAAAAATCGAGCGGGCAGACGGGGGGACGCTTTTTCTGGATGAGATCAGCCTCCTGGATTTCAATGCCCAGGCTGCGCTACTGAGCCTGATCCAGAATCTGGAATTCGAAAGGGTGGGGGGCAATCGTCTTCATAAATTGGATATCCGGATCATTGCCGCCAGCAACCAGAACCTTCAGGAAATGTTGAAGCAGAAAACCTTCCGCCACGATCTGTACTACCGTCTGAACGTTTTTACCCTCGTCATGCCGAAGCTCAAGGATCGCGCCGAGGACATCATTCCCCTTGCCTATTTTTTCATCAACAAGTTCGGCATCAGGAAAGGCGTGTCCCTTTCCACGGAAGCCGCGATGAAACTGACCTCCTATGAGTGGCCCGGCAACATCCGCGAACTGGAGAATGTAATCAAAAGAGCGCTTATTCTGATGGGGCAGGGCCAGGTGATCGAAATCAGCCACCTTCCGCTGGAATTGAACCAGGGATACTGGGCGTTCCGGGAATTGAATCTGGGATTGAACGAGATTCTCGAGACGACGGAAAAACATGCCATCGAGCAGGCGTTGATCGAAAACAACCTGAACATCGAGAAATGTGCCCAGGCGTTGAAGATGCCCAAAAGAACCCTGTATTATCGCATCAAGAAGCTGAATATCGACTTGAGTTCCATGTCTCCATTGAAGGGGCAGTAAAACAATGTCCGTTTTCAAGGTGGGGAACGTCAGGCCGACCCGCCGTCCGTCCCGCCCATATCCGTCAGATGGAGGATGCGGGCGACGGCCGGTTCCACCTGTGCCTGTGTCCGGGGGGAGAGCCGGCGGTGGAAATCGAAATCACGGCCGCGGATGGACACAAGATGGGCGGCGACCGGATGCCGATAGAGGGTCTGAAGCAGGGCCAGAAGCAGGGCCGGCGTCATGTGGTGTGTGAACGTCAGGGAGGCGTCTTCCGGACTGACATGCGTGCAGTAAAGGTCCTCCACCCGCTCGCGAACATGAGCGTCCACGAAACATATAATCCCGTAATCCTTCATGATCTCGACCAGTTCCGGTGCCAGCTGGACCAGGAATACGGAGTCCACCCGGTCCCCCAGATCGTCCAGGCCTGTGGCGTCTTCGGGCAGCGGCGGCCGGCCCAGCCGTCGGCGGAGGGCGTTGACGACGTGATAGGCCACGCCATCGTCTGCACGGTCGAGATTGCCATAGCCGACAACGAGGGTTCTGGGCATGAGTCAACGGTGATCCGAACAAGGAAAAGGCGGGCAAACCGGATGCCGGTATGCCCGCCACGTCCATAAATATACCATTCTAGCGCGAAATGCGGTCCAGAACGCTGCCGTCGGCCCCGACAAGGGTCACGACCAGGGGCATCTGCCCGATGGCGTGGGTGGAGCACGACAGGCAGGGGTCGTAGCAGCGGATCGCAGCCTCCACCCGGTTCAGCATCCCCTCGCTCAGCTTGTTGCCGTCGACGAACGCCCTGGCCACAAGGCCCGACGCCGTGTGCATGGCCCAGTTGTTGTTCCCCGTGGCAACGATAAGGTTCACACGGGTCAGGAGGCCGTCTTCATCGGTGCTGTAGTCGTGGAAGAGGGTTCCCCGCGGGGCCTCGATGACGCCAACTCCCTGGCCCGGTACTTTCACCTCCGAGGGAACGGATCGAAGATCCCTGGACATGATCTCGGGGTCGCCCAGAAGTTCGTCGATGCGCTCCAGGCAATAGAGAGCCTCAATCATCCGGGCGTAATGGTAGTAGAGGGACCCTTCGATGGGCCTGCCCCCGTTGATCTGCCGGTATTGCAGGAACTCTGCCTGGGCCATGGGCGTACCGATCCTGTCGATGACGTTCAGGCGTCCCAGCGGACCGACGCGATAGGTTCCTTCCGGGAATCCCAGCTTGCGGTAGTAGGGAAACTTCAGGAAGGACCAGGGCTCCACGTGCTCGGCCACATGGGCGAGGTAGTGCTCGGGCCTGAACTGGGCGACGAAATTCCCGGCGGCGTCCTTGACGCGGATCTCTCCGTCGTAGAGTTGAAGGCCGCCCTCGCTGTCCACAAGGCCCATGTAACTCGACGGGAAGGAGGCGAAGGCCTCGGCGATGGACTGGTTGGACTCCAGCCAGTTTTTGGCGATGGCGATGGCCTCGCCGGCGATGCCGGTCATGGCCTTGAGTTCCGCCGCGATCTCCGTTCGGTCCTTGTCGGACAGGGGGCCGTTGACCCCGCCGGCCACGGCGAAATTCGGATGAACCCGCTTGCCTCCCAGCCGCTCGATGACCTGCTGTCCGAAACGCCTCAGGCTCACGGCTTTCAGGGCCAGCTCCGGGTTCGCCCGGATGATGCCGAAGACGTTCCTGACCGCCGGATCGGCGTCAAATCCCAGGAGCAGGTCCGGCGCCGCCAGGTGGAAGAAATGCATCCCGTGGGACTGGACAAGCTGTCCCATGTGGATGAGCTCACGCAGCAATTTTGCGGGCCGCGGCGGCTCCAGCCGGGCTACGGCGTCGCAGGCCTTGGAGGCGGCCAGGTGGTGACTGACGGGACATATCCCGCAGATCCGCTGGGTGATTTGAGGCATCTCGAAGTACGGACGCCCCTCGCAGAATTTCTCCAGCCCGCGGAACTCGTCCACGTGAAAAAAGGTCTCCTCGACCTGCCCCTCTTCGTTCAGATGGATGGTGACCCTGCCGTGTCCTTCGATGCGAGTCACCGGCTCGATCGTGATCTTTCTGGCACTCATGGGTCCCCTCCTTCAGTCGTACAGGAAAAGTTCGGGTGGAAGAACCACGGGAGTCCGTCCCGCGAGCAGTTCCGACAGGGCATAGAAGAAGGCGTCGGCCCGGGGCGGGCAGCCCGGAATGAAAAGGTCCACCTTGACTACGCTGTCCACCCCGGTCACCATTTCCAGAGGTTTCCCCAGCTCCTGGGAATCGGGAATCACGCCGCCGCACACGCTTTCCGTCTCGAGGTACGCACGCCGCAGCGCCGCATCGGTTCCGCAGAGGTTCCGCATGGCGACGACCCCGCCGAAGGTTGCGCAGTCGCCGACGGCGATCAGGAACCTGGCCCGCTCCCTCATTTGTTTGGCAACTTCGACGTTGTGGGTGTTGCTGATCGCCCCTTCCAGGATGCCGATGTCCACGCCTTCCTTCGGGGGGTGTTTCAGGTCGGTGACGGGGCTCGATGTGAATTCCACCGCATCGAGCAGCTGCACGATGCGTTCATCGATATCCAGGAAGGACATGTGGCAACCGGCGCAGCCGGCAAGCCAGTCTGTGGCAATCTTGATTTTGGCCATTTTCAGATCTCCTTTCCCTGAACTTCCCGGACGGTCTGTGCAGAGATGTCGTCAAAGGATTCGCCCATTTTCCTGCCAAGCCGGTCGGCAAGGAGGGCAAGAATCTCCCAGTCCTGCCTGCTTTCACCCAGGGGTTCCCGGGCCTTGCGGGCTCTCTGCACGCGGCCTTCCGTGTTGGTCAGGGTCCCGTCCCGCTCCGACCAGATGGCCGATGGCAGCAGCACATGGGCCTTCTCCGCCAACGGCGAGGTGTAGCTGGCCTGAACGATGAGAAATGCATCCGGGGCGATGGCCTGCTGCAGGTTCTCGCCGATATCCTTTTCTTCTCCCAGGAGGATGTAAAGAAGCCTGTGCGTACCGGACGGAAGGCCGTTCTGAAACCCCAGGGCTCTTGCAGCGCAGCCGTTGCCCGCTGGTTCCAGGGCGATGGCAACGGCTTTTTTGCCGAGCTGCATCAGGGATTTGGCGGCATCCGCCGTCATTTCGGCCCCATGCAAGACGACAGGCCGGCTTGCCTGAACGGCCATGACCAGGAGTTTGTCCAGGTCGCCGGACGGTACGGTCTGCCAGGCAAACGGGGAAAGGGAGTTTTCCCGGTCATCCACGATGACCAGCTTCGCACCCTTGTCGAGGGCCCGCTTGATCAGGAAGGAGGCGACAGGCTGATCCTTGGTCGGATCGGCACCGATGAGGAGAATCAGGTCGCTGTTTTCCAGGTCGGACAGCTTCCCCGGTTTCATGCCGGTCAGCCGGGAAATGCCGCCCCGGAGAAGACCGGCGCCGGCGGCGCCCAACTCCCGGCGGAACAGCCGCTGAAACAGATAAAGAGCCTCATTGGTGGCATCGCCGGAGCTCAATGCTCCCAGTGCCGCTGCATCGGTCCGGCCGATGTGCTCGGATGCAATCTGCAGCGCTTCATCCCAGTCTGCTTCGGCCAGCTTTCCGTTTCGCCGGACCAGCGGTGTCGTCAGCCGCTTTCGTCCGTCGTAAAGGGGTTCAAAGCGGCCTTTCCTGCACAGGCGTCCGCCGTTGACGGGCGCCTCCCAGTCGCTTTCAATGCGCTGGACCTGGTCGCCGCGGGTCACAATCGTCATCCCGCAGCCGATGCTGCAGAAGCTGCAGATGCTTTTCGTGCAGGACATCTTTTCGTCGGTCCCCATGAAGGCGCTGTGTTTCTCGAACAGGGCTCCCGTGGGACAGACCTGAACGCAGGAGCCGCACGAGATGCAGGTCGATGAACCGAGAGGGGCGATGCCGTCGGCGCAGATCATGGAGTCGGCGCCCCGCTGTCCGAGACCGAGCGTGCGGTTGACCGGGAGTTCGTCGCAGGCGCGCAGGCAGCGGGAACAGAGGACGCACCGGTTGTGGTCCAGAAGGAAATAAGGGCTTGTGGCATCGACCGGAAAGCGCTTCGTATAGGTGGAATAAATCCAGTGGTCGATCCCGTAGCGGTAACCGAGGTCCTGAAGCTCGCACTTTCCGCTCATTTCACAGAACATGCAGAAGTGGTTGCGCTGGGAAAAAAGCATGTCGATGACGAATTTCCTTGCCTTCACCAGCGCCGGCGTCTCCGTCTGGACCTCCATGCCGTCCACGACGGGAAAGGTGCAGGCGGGCTGCAGATTGCGCTGTCCTTTCACCTCCACGAGACATACGCGGCAGGCGCCGACGGGAACGAGCGCGGGATGGTTGCAGAGCGTGGGGATGTCGATGCCCGCCTGTCGTGCCGCCTGGAGGATGGTGGAACCGAACGGCGCCTTGATGGTCTGACCATTGATGGTAATGGTGAGCGTTACGATCTCCATCGGTTGTTTTCCTCCTTTCCTGCCAAGGCGTCTTTCCCTGTGGTTCAGAGGTTCTTTATTTTACGGCGGATTGTTTGAATTCATCCCGGAGGCTGGAATTCGCCCGGTTCGGTGGATGGTTGACGGCTTTGCGTTCCATACCTGATCTCGAGGGTTATTTTTACTCCACGAATGATAAATAGTCCAGTTCGATGTGCGGAAAGGGGGAGGGAGAAAGCGAAATATTCTGAACCGATTCGATTTATGGGCCGCCTTTCACCCCGGATATACTTTCGGCTCACGGGAACGATGCTCCATGGAAATGTCAAAAGAAGGAGTGTCAAAATAAGAACATCTGACCGCATAACGACCGCCGGGGAATCTCCGCAGATTCCCGATCAATGGACAACAAGCTGTTATAATAAATGAATCAGCTCATTGCCCCTTGGCACCTTTTGTGCGTTTGTAACGTCAGTGTTCAAGGACATGATCAACCGAAAGGAGCCGGTTGCGAAGACGGGCGAGGGGCTCTGTGCCTGTGCCGATCCCGGGTGAGGCAAAACCGGATTTCCCAAAGGGATAAAAAAGAGAAAGAGAAAGGAATGT
The DNA here is from genome assembly GCA_013177825.1 of Syntrophaceae bacterium. Classification (NCBI taxonomy): domain Bacteria; kingdom Pseudomonadati; phylum Thermodesulfobacteriota; class Syntrophia; order Syntrophales; family Syntrophaceae; species Syntrophaceae bacterium. The sequence goes on along the minus strand of JABLXX010000008.1, from coordinate 4,022 downwards.
TTTCATGAAAGAAAAGGCGGTCATCACCTGCGCTGTCACCGGCAGCATCCACACCCCGACCATGTCGGACTACCTCCCCATCACGCCGAAGCAGATCGCCGACGAGGCCGTCCGGGCCTACGAGGCGGGAGCGGCAGTAGTCCACGTTCACGCCCGTAATCCGGAAAACGGGCTTCCTTCCCCGGACATCAACCTGATGAAGGAAATCATCACCAACATCAAGAGCCGCTGCAACGCCGTCGTCTGCATCACCACCGGCGGCGGAGCCGGCATGACCCTGGAACAGCGGGTTGCCCCGGTTACGGCATACAAGCCCGAGCTGGCCTCCTGCAACGCCGGGTCCATGAACTGGGGGCTCTTCCCGATGCTGACTCGCTACAAGGAGTGGAAGCACGAGTGGGAGAAGGTGATGCTGGGCATGACGGAAGACTTCATCTTCACCAATACCTTCAAGACCCTGCGGGAGTACTGCGCGGTCTTCAGCGAAAACAACACGAAGCCCGAGTTCGAGATCTACGACGCGGGCATGGTGAACAACGTGGCTTTCCTGATCCAGGCCGGCTACATCAAGAAGCCCGTCTACATCCAGTTCGTCCTGGGCATCCTGGGCGGGCTTTCAGCGAGCCCCGAGAACCTGATGTTCCTCGTGGAGCACGCGAAGCGGCACATCGGCGAGTTCGAGTTCTCCGTTTGCGTTGCCGGCCGGGCCCAGGTTCCCATCTGCACCCAGTCGCTGCTCCTGGGCGGCAACTGCCGGGTGGGCCTGGAGGACAACCTCTGGCTGGAAAAGGGCAGGATGGCGAAGAGCAACGCCGAGCAGGTGGCCAAGATGGTCCGGGTTACCAAAGAGCTCGGCATCGAGCCGGCGACACCGGATGAAGCCCGCCGGATCCTGGGCCTCAAGGGCATTGCCAACGTGAATTACTGATCCCCCCTCAGGAGGGGGCCGGCGGGAGTTTTGCCGGCCCCCTCCCCCCTTATCGGACCAGCCTCCCTCTTATTTCGAACTCGCTCTAAAAAAACATGCAACGCCAACGGTTCCATCCCGGCGGAAAAGGCTCCGATCTACCCGTTTTCCAGTTCCCATGCACCTGACTGCGGTTCGCAGGACTGCCGTTGACAAAATGCTTCTTTTTTATCCTCCGAAACGCTATCTTCTCGGCAGGGGAAAGGCAAGCCATGGCGGGCGGGCGGGCGGGCAGACGGACGGACCAACCGGACCCGGGGGAATCGATGGGACAGCGTATTTTCCAATTCCTGAAAGAGTCAGGGGAGGACGAAGCGGATGTCCGGCTTCTATCCCGGGAGGAAGAGGAAGACCAAGAAGAACGAAGGGACCCTCTGCGCTGCAAGGCCTGCGGAAACGAGATCACGGAGGCCGACTTCGGCATCCACCGGCACGGCCGATTTGAGCACACCTTCGACAACCCGGCGGGGTATACCTTTCGCCTCGGATGCTTCTCGAAGGCCTGGAACTGCATTCTACACGGCGTTCCGACTCATGCATTCACCTGGTTTCCCGGATTCCGGTGGCGCTTCTGCAGCTGCGGGCGCTGCGGGCTCCACCTGGGATGGCATTATGATTCAGGAGCGGAGAGCTTCTTCGGCCTGATCCTGGACAATCTGGCCCGGCAAAGCCACCCGCACTGAAAGTGCCCGCCCCGAAACCGTTTCTTTATCAAAGAGGTCTTCCCATGCAGCGTATCGCCCTGCTGATCATCGACATGCAGAACGACTTCGTCTTGCCCGGATCTCCCGGCTACATCCCGGGAGCCGAACGGATTGTCGATTCCGTCGCCCGGCTTAGCAGTTTCGTCCGGGAGCGCAAGGGACTTGTTGTCCACGTCATCCGGACCTACCGGCCCGACGGCAGCGACGTGGAGGCGTTTCGCCTTCCCGCATTCCAGGCCGGGGGGAAACTTGTCGTTCAGGGGACCCGAGGCGCCAAGATCATCGAGAAACTGACGCCCACGGAGAACGAGCCGGTGGTTTTCAAGAAGCGGTTCAGCGGATTCATGAACACGGAACTGGACCTGCTTCTCAGGCGAAGGGGAATCACCGGAGTTGTCGTCTGCGGGCTTCAATATCCTAACTGCGTCCGTGCGACGGTCCTTGACGCCGTGAGCCTGGATTACACCGTCACGCTGATCACGGACGCCACGGCCGGAGAGACCCGGGCCGTCTGCGAAGCCAACATTCTGGACATGAAGAACATCGGCGTCCTCTGTGTCACCCTGAAGGAGTTCCGGGAACGATGGAAAAAACAAACGAAGAAGTCACATGATGCCGACCGGACAAGCCATGCCTCGCCGACGCGTCGGAAAGCCTGAACAACGGGAAAGGGACTCTTCATGCGGGAAATCACGTTTGCATCACTCGTCCTGATCTTGGCGGCAGTCACTGCCTTTGCAGCGCCGTCAGGCCTTCCTCCATACGATTTCTTTGCCGGCGACTACAACATCGTGGGATCCATGCCGGATGAAGGCGCCTCCTACACCGGCAGCGCAAGAATATCCGTTGCCGGGGAGGGGCTCCTACTCGTGAGGATCGTGGACGGAAAGGAAACGACTTTCCGCGGATGTTTCGAGCAGACTTCCGTCGGGGAGTCCGACATCCTCCTCTTTCATGGGGAAAGTCCCAATGCGCTGACGTTTTCCTGCCTCCATGTCAGCGATCCCGACAACTACCCGCGCCTGAACTGCCTGTGGGGACAGGGGAAAAAGCGGCCCGCATCACCGGGGCTGGAGGCCTATTTCCCGACCAAGGAACGGATTCCCGCCCGACAGCCCGCCTCCCCGCCTCTTGCCAAGCCTTCACTGAATCAGATCTGGATTGCTGACCCGGAGATTCGTTAGGCCCTTTAAACGGGCGGCCTTGAGACAGGCATCCATGAACTCCCGGGTCGGGAGCGGCAGATCGGACAGGATGAACCGGGGCTGGAAGGCCGGCAGATCATAGGGAATAGAAGGGTCGAGGGACGCAATGAACCCGGCGATCCGGAATACTTCCTCCGCATCCACATATCCGGAACCTCCGGCACAGACCCAATCAGTCACGCAGTTCGTGGGCAGGGAATCATGATACCAGGACAGCTTTCCCATCAGGGGAAACGTCCCCTCCAGCGTTCACTTGCGGTTTAATCGCCGGCTGCAGAATCCGCGGCTTCCCTCGGGGATTCTGCAGGCATGCAGACGCCGCATAGCACGCAGGAAGGGTTGTCTGTCGGGTCGTTCGGCAGACCGTCTTTTCCATGCGAGACACTCGCGCCTGCAGGTCCCGGTTAATCACGATCACCCGACCGGAACGTCAGAAGGTGACGATGTCGAATCCATCCTCGCGGTAGCGTCCCATGGACGGGTGGCCCGCCATTTCATCCAGCAGCCGGAGTTCTTGCGCAATGGCCGCCTCCAGGGTCTTCATCCTGGACGAGCAGGCCTTGCAGACGCCGTCCACGAGGCCGGACTCCTTTACCCGGTTCCAAAGGCGATGCAGGGGATGATCCTCCGCCGCCAGCAGCGGAATCAGCGCCGTGGCCTTTCCCTCGAGGATCACCCTCGCCTCGATCCCCCGCTCTTTCAGATCCAGGGCATTGAGAAGCACATGGATAAAGCACATGGGATCGTCTTGAAAAGCAAAAATTGCAATCTTTTTCATAATTTCCATCCCGTCAGCATATTGGCGGCATTGTAAAGGGGAGCATGCCGGGCGGTCAAGCCGAAAGAATCTCCTTTCCCGTTCCGTTCAACCGATTGAATGAACCGTTCAACCGGAACCGCCGTACCGGCACTTCCACGGCCCACCCGGGGAACCCTTTGTCATGGCAATATAGCAGTAATATCATTTGGTTGAAAAGGCAAGCCTCCACGCTTGTTCTTCTGGCACGTCTTTCGCTTTAGAGATAGTCAAACAAGACAAAAAACCCTCAGAGAGGAGACGGATCATGAAAAAGACACTGGGAACGATGATGGTGGCAGGGATTGTGGTTCTTCTGACGGCAACCTTCAGCTTCGCGGAATACGCGG